>JBCNOR010000021.1:0-19069 GCA_039593785.1 Niabella sp.
CGAAAAAATAGCTAAATCTTTGAAAGAGGAAAGAGCATCGAGACGAAGAAAGTTTTTTAATTCTTTTGGAGCACTTACTTACAAAAAGACTAATTGAGACAATCAAAAAGCATGACTTCTGCATTTTAACCTGCTCACTAAACAAATAATAATATTTGAATATGGCATTTTTTGATGAACCTTTTGATATGATTATGCCTCCCGAAGGTCGCGTAGAGGGCGTTGCAAAAGTTACGGGGAAAGGAAAGTATGCGGCGGAATACGAAGTGCCTGGTGTATGCTATGCGGTATTGGTAGACAGTACCATTGCCGCTGGTACGATCAAAAATATTAACCTGCAACACGCTAAACAGGTTGCCGGTGTGATAGATATTGTAACCCATCAGCGTAAACCGCTGGTTCCGGGCCTGGCTGATGAAGCTAAAATAAAAGAATCCAGGTTTGGCCTGCCGGTTTTTCATACCGATAAAATTTATTTTAAAGGACAGCCCATTGCAATGGTGATTGCCGAAACACTTGAAGACGCCACTTATGCAGCTTCATTGGTTACTGCTGATTATGATGCTACACCTTTTAAGGTGGACTTTGAAAAAGAACATTCTTTAAACCCGCTGGCCAATGCAGGTAAGGAAAGAGGTTCTTTGGACGCCTGGAGTAACCTGCCACATAAAGTAGAAGCCTCTTACAATATAAAAGCGGAAGTGCATAATCCCATGGAAATGCATGCCACTATTGCGCACTGGATCAGTAAGGATCAATTAAAACTATTCGATAAGAACCAGGGCGTTAACAATGTACAACGCAGCTTTGCCCGGCTTTTTAATATCCCGGAAAAGAATATAGAGGTGTTTAGCGAATTTGTAGGAGGGGGGTTTGGTTCTGGTCTTCGGGTTTGGCCCGGCGCTCTGGCCGCTGTAATGGCCGCGAAACAGGTGAGCCGCCCCGTAAAACTGATGTTGACGCGTCCGCAGATGTTTCATTCTGTAGGCTATCGCCCCGCATCCTGGCAAAAAGTAAAAATGGGTGCCGATTCCGAAGGCAATATTACCGGCGTATGGCACCAGGCCAAAAACGGTACTTCGGTTTATGAAAGTTTTGGAGAAGGCATTACCCGTGTTACACGCCTCATTTATAAATTCCCCAACTTGAAAACCGAATCAGCTATTGTTCCCCTGAACCTCTCAACACCCACCTGGATGAGAGGTCCGGGCGATTGCACCGGTGATTTTGCCATTGAAAGCGCCATTGACGAGTTAAGCTATCAATTAGGAATGGACCCGGTACAGCTACGGCTTAAAAATCTTGCCCTGGATAAAAGCCCCGATTCCGGCCTGCCCTGGTCTACCAACTTTATTGATGAATGCATCAAAAAGGGGGCGGCGATGATTGATTGGACGCAGCGTAAAAGCCAACCGGCGCAAATAAAGGACGGAGACTGGAGCACCGGTTACGGCATGGCAGTAGGTATGTGGAACGCAGGGCGTGGCAATGCCAGCGCCGGCATCGAAATGCGTAAAGATGGCAGCATTACCGTACAAACCGCCATGACAGATATTGGTACCGGAACGGGAACGGGCATGTACAATATAGCACACGAGGTTACCGGTATTCCAAAAAGTAAAATAAAAATAGAGCTCGGTAATTCTACATTACCTCCGGCTCCCAGCCAGGGTGGAAGTACCGGTTTATCTTCTGTTAGTGGTGCGGTAGTAGCTGTTTGTAATGCGCTCAAATTAAAACTGGCTGAGTATGCAGTAACTATTAACGAAAAATATAAAGGCGCCGCCGCCACAGATATATGGCTTTCAGAAAACGGGATCTCTCTAAAAACAGCCGGTAACGAATTGGTTTCTTACAACCAGATATGGGCAAAAAACAACCTCAACGTTATTGAACTGGAAGCCAGCTCGGGTCCGGGGGAAGAACGCAAGCAATACGCCTTCTGCTCTTCGGCTGCTCATTTTTGTAAGGTGCGTGTGAACAGCAAAACCGGAAAGCTAAAAATAGAAAAATTGATTTGCGTGGCAGATGGCGGTAAAATTGTGAATGAAAAAGCTGCTGCTAACCAGATGTCGGGTGCAGCTGTAGGTGGCATCGGTATGGCATTGATGGAAGAACAATTAGCGGACAATAACCTGGGCGGCCTGGTAGGCAATGACCTTGCGGGTTATCACTTTGCAGTAAATGCTGATGCGCCCATTATTGAAGTGGCCTTTATTGGCAAGCCGGATACTAACATCAATCCCACAGGCGCAAAAGGCTTGGGAGAAGTGGGAATTATTGGCGTTGCGGCTGCTATTTCTAACGCTATTTACAATGCAACCGGCAAACGTTTGAGAGACTTGCCAATTACACCCGATAAAATATTAGATTTATCTTAAACCTATTTTGATGCTTACAGCTATTCACCCCAAGCTTCCGATGCGTAATAAATCGGCCACCAAGGCTTACTATATCGACCAATTGGGGTTTGCAGATTGCGGCGCTGCGGACTATGATGGCTACCTGATGGTGGAAAAAGAGGGCATAGAAATTCATTTCTTTGAGTTCAAAGAACTGGACCCCGCTGAAAATTATGGCCAGGTGTATATACGTACCAGCGATATTGATGGACTATATCAGTCTTTAATAGATAACAATGTTGCCATTCATCCTAACGGACATTTGGAAGCAAAGCCCTGGGGACAAAAAGAATTTTCTTTGCTGGACCCGGATAATAACCTGCTGACGTTTGGGCAGCACGCTTCCTAATGCGGAAGTTTAAAACATTTAGGTATTAAGCCCCGAGCAGCCTGATATTCTTCCACCTGATTCATTTTATTTTTTCCAAATGATATTGGGCAGATGTTATATTCTCCTTATATCATTCATATAGTTTTAAATGAATTAAAACAATTCGGGTATTTCTTTTTATCCTGTCGATTACCCTATTTCAGCCTCCCATTTACCAATATAAAGTTCATTACATTTGGTTCTCAAAACCAACCAACCATGGCGATCAGGATTTTTATTACAGGCGGCACTTTCGATAAGGAATATAATATGTTAAATGGCCAGCTCTATTTCAAAGACACCCACCTGCATGAACTATTAGAAAAAGGGCGTAACCTGGTACCTGTTGAAATAAGAACACTGATGATGATCGATAGCCTGGAAATGACCGAAGAAGATCGCGAGCTCATTGCTTATCAATGCGAGCAGTGCGAAGAAGAGCAAATAGTAATCACACATGGCACGGACACCATGGATAAGACCGCCAGGGTATTGGCTGAGAAAGTAAAGAATAAAACGATCGTTATTACCGGCGCTATGATCCCTATTAAGTTTGGTAGCTCCGATGGTTTATTTAACCTGGGTAGCGCTTTGGCATTTGCCCAAACCCTTCCCCCGGGCGTTTATGTAGCTATGAACGGCCGTTATTTTAATTGGGACAATGTTCGCAAAAACCGGCAATCGGGCATTTTTGAAGAAATTAAATAAAAAGCAACACCGGCAACCGCTTTTGTACTTATAGTTTTCCCATCTTTGCAGGCTCAATAAACGGAACGGAACTTCTATTTATAAAAACCGGTCTTATCGGCTGGAATTTATTGCCGAAGTATCCCCCGGTCAAAATAAAAACCAATCGGATGAAAACTTCGAAAAGCGCTGCTATCGGCTTTATCTTTATAACCCTTACTATCGATGTTATCGGCTGGGGATTGATCATCCCGGTAATGCCCGAATTACTAGTAGAGCTCAAGCATATTCCATTAAACGAAACCAGTAAATGGGGCGGCTACCTGGTTGCTGTTTTTGCTGCCATGCAGTTTCTTTTTGCGCCGCTGATGGGAAACCTGAGCGACCGGTTTGGCCGGCGCCCTGTAATCCTTTTGTCCCTCCTGGGATTTTGTATAGATTATATTATACTTGCTCTGGCGCATAATTATGCCTTATTATTTTTAGGCCGCGTACTTGCCGGTATTACCGGGGCCAGTTTTACCGCTGCCAGCGCATATATAGCAGATATCAGTACCAATGAAAACCGCGCAAAAAACTTTGGGTTGATAGGCGCTGCTTTTGGTTTAGGATTTATGCTAGGGCCAGGTTTGGGGGCATTATTATCCGGTTGGGGTATAAGAGCACCTTTTTATGCAGCAGCCATTTTATGTTTCCTAAATTTCCTTTTCGGATATTTTGTATTACCCGAATCATTAAAGCCTGAAAACCGACGGCCCTTTGAATGGAAGAAGGCCAACCCTGTGGGCTCTTTGATGTTCTTAAAAACTCACAAAACCATTTCTGGGCTGGTTGTAGCTTTTGTATTTATCTATCTCGCAGCACATGCGGTGCAAAGCAACTGGAACTATTTCACCATGTATGTTTTTGGATGGACTAAACAACAAGTTGGTTTTTCTCTTACACTGGTCGGTGTTTTGGTTGGAGCAGTGCAAGGTGGTTTAATAAGAGTGATCAACCCTAAACTGGGTGATGAAAAAAGCACGTACCTTGGACTGACCTTATACGCTATTGGCCTTACCCTGTTTGCATTTGCCAACCAAAGCTGGATGATGTATGTATTCCTGATTCCCTATTGCCTGGGGGGTATTGCCGGCCCGGCGCTACAATCTATCATCACCAAACACGTGCCATCCAACGAACAAGGACAGTTACAGGGCAGCCTTACCAGCTTAATGAGCCTTACCTCTGTATTAGGTCCTTTGATCATGACGGGTTTATTTAACTATACTACGCATAAAGAGTCTGCTATTCATTTTCCCGGAGCTCCATTTCTGCTGGGTGCTTTTTTTATGCTGATCAGTGTATGGATTGCGCGTAGTGTTCTTCAAAAAGAGCGCAAGGAAAACCCCGAACTGGCTAAACGCCTGGATGAGCCGGCGGCAGAACAGACCATCACGCACTAATCTTATCACAAATCCCAAAATATCCGTTTAGTACCATTTTTGATCCGAAAAGCAACATAAGGATACCACGATCCGGGTGTAATTTTGCATTGTATTACATCAGCTATGGCAAAGTTCCCGGTATATAATATCTGCAATATCAGCGTTTCACCAACGCCACCCGATGAGGATATCCTTGTGGAAGATTTTGCTCAATACATCAGTCGCCATTATGCAAAGCTGAACTATCCCCACCGGCACGCTTTTTATCACCTTGTATTATTTACGGCGGGGGAGGGAACGCATACCATCGATTTCAAAACCTTTCCGGTACAGGCGGGGCAGGCATATTTTATGATCCCCGGCCAGGTTCACGGCTGGCAGTTTGAAGGAAAAGTAGAAGGTTATATCGTGAATTTTTCAGAAAGCTTTTTCAAGTCTTTTTTACTAAATGCTGCCTACCTGGACCAGTTCTCTTTTTTTAGCGGTAATTGTGATGAAGGAGTCATTCAGCTAAATGCACCGGCACTTAAAGAGGGCGAAAAATTAATGAGCCAGATGCTGAAGGCTGTTGAAGACGGGCAGGCTCACGAAGACCTGACCAGGGTGTTGCTATTGCGTTTCCTGATCCTGGCCGATGAAGCATCCGGGAAAAAAGTAGCTAATACCGTTCCTCAGCAAAAAGTATTGACATTAAAAACCTTCAGGAACCTGATCGAAAAAAACTACCGGCAATTAAAGTTGCCGAATGAATATGCCGCGCTGATGTACATTACGCCGCATCATTTGAACGCATTATGCCAGGATCTTACCGGTCAAACCGCCGGAGAGCTGATACGCGATCGCGTGATACTGGAAGCCAAGCGACTTTTGGTAAACGATGAAATGACGGCGGCAGAAATTGCCTGGAACCTCAATTTTAAAGATGCCTCTTATTTTAACCGCTTCTTTAAAAAAGCAACCGGGCTTACGCCTTTCGAATTTAGAAAACAGATTAAATAGAATTGATTATGCATACACAAACCATTCCCTCGGTTCAACCATCAGAAGAAAGCAAGCCTGGTTTTTTAAAAGTGCTGCAATGCAAATGCCCGCGCTGCCGCAAGGGTAATCTATTTGTTGAACGGAATCCATATAAGTTATCAAGTACTATGAAAATGAACGAACCCTGCCCGGTTTGCGGACAACCGTTTGAATTGGAAGTGGGCTTTTATTATGGCAGCGGTTATATAAGCTACGCGCTGGCAGTGGCTTTAAGCGTAGCTTCACTGGTAGCCTGGTGGGTATTTATTGGCCTGAGCGTTAACGACAACCGCATATTTTACTGGCTGATTTTTAATGCGGTTCTGCTGCTTTCTCTGCAACCGCTATTGATGCGCTTAGCACGTGCCATATGGCTCTCCTTTTTTGTGAGGTATGACAAAAACTGGCGAACCAATCCACCTAAACAATCAGAAAGATTGAATAAAGAGCAGGGAGGAAACTGGTAATATAATATTACTTCAAAGCTTCTTTAAGGGCTGCGATATTTTTCTTTTCGCTGCCAATAAAGATCTGGTCTCCCAGGATGATTACCGGGCGCTTTAAAAATGTGTCGTGCTCCAGTATATAGTTTTTATAATCTTTCTCTGTCAGTGCTTTATCTTTTAAACCCAGCTCTTTATACTTGAGTGCCCGGCGACTAAAAAGCGATTCAAAGGATCCTGCCAGTTTTTTCATTTCGTCTAATTGCGCCGACGTCATGGGCTGGGTTCTGATATCCTGTAGCTCAAACCCTGTTTGCTCGCTGATATTCGCCTCTTTCATTATTTCGGCACAGGTACTGCAGGTGGACAGGTAGTAGATCTTCTTCATGAGTCAAAGATAGCAGTTGAGAGCCGCCTTACAAATAAAGAGACCATTTCAAATTTTTGAAACGGTCTCAGAGAAGAGTAGAAGGAATATGTAATGTCTATTTTCTTTTGGCTGCTTTACTTTCACCACAAATATTCCGGATCTGGCTGATAATGTCTTTGGATATATTATTAAAAGTAGGCGCCACGACAGCAGAGGCCCCGGTATTATTGGCAATAAGCTGTAGCTGATAATTGGCGGGATATAATGTATTACCGCTAAAAGTAGTTAGCAATACGCACTGTACTCCCATACTATTAGCCGTTGTTGCCAGGGCTTGTAAAAAGCTGTCGTCGGTTGCGTTGGCATTATCATCATCGCCGCTGGCCGGCGCATCTGTAATAATAATGGCCAGCTTGGTAATATTTCCGCCACGCCAGGTGCCGGCGAAACTATTATTCAATATTTCGTTCAACAGTAAATCCCCTGGCTCAGGACCGTTAATGCCCCAGCCCATGGGCATATTGGGGTTGTTATTTAAAAAAGAAAGCTGTGTGCTAAAACTCGTCGAATTGGCCGGTGCAAATTTTTCCATCATGGTAAGATGCTGATCGGTACTGGTGCCAGTTGTTATTATTTTTTTCTGTGCAGCAGGCAGCATCGTGTAAGCAGGACTTGCTATATAAGAAGGGCCGCCTTTTTTAGGGTATTCATCAAAAATGCCCAGCGCAAGCCTGTAATCACCACCAGATTCAGCCATAATAGTGTTAACAATTGTATTGACTTCGCTTTTTATGGAGTCTATTGCGCTGCCCATGCTTCCTGTATAATCTATTAAAAAGGCAACATCCATACCGGCAGTACAACCGGCAGGCGCTTCGTCGTAGTTGCACAAATCTGCATTCTTTTTGCAGGAAGTAGTAAACAGGGCAATACATATTAATAATACAGTAAGTGATTTTATAGAAAGCGTTTTCATAACAAAATTTTTTAAGGGTTGAAAATGGGAGGCTGAATGAACAGCCTCCCGGTTAGGGCTAGCGGTTATCAGGACAGATTACTTTGATTTCGGTACGGCGATTGATCTGGTGCTCGGCTTCACTGCAATCCACTCCATCCCTACAGCGGTTCAGTAATCTTCTTTCTCCATAACCCACAGGAATCAATCTTGCTTTTTGTATGCCCTGCAATACCAGGTAGTCTACAGCTGCATCCGCACGTTTTTGAGAAAGCGTCATATTATAGGTATCCGAAGCCCTGGAATCTGTATGCGACGACAGTTCTATCTTCACGCCGGGGTTGTCTTTCATAAATTGCGCAAGTTTATTCAGCTCAGGCTTAGCATCCTCTCTTATAAAATACTTATCAAGATCGTAGTAAATATTTTTCAGGATGATCGCCTTGCCGCAATCCGTTTTTTCCATGCACACTTCCAGTTTAATAAACAGTGTTTTATTGCGGTCGAAATTTTGCGTAGTGATGGTTTCTGTCTGCGAGAAATAATCATTCTTTTTAGCATATACCGAGTACCTAGCATTTTGTAAGGCATGGAAAATGAAAGCGCCTTTATCATTGGTATGGGTTGTTTTTTGCTCTGCCTTTGCTGTGTTGGTTAGCACCACTGAAGCGCCTGTTAAAGGATTAGCCACATTACACTCCACCACCTGCCCCCGAAGTATAAAGCGGTCGTCGGTATATAATATTTCTTTTTGAAGTGTTTGGCTGGGTTTAAAATCGTTCTTGTTCGCTACAGCACCTTTCAGATCAACATCAAACAGCTTTCCGGCAATGGTATAATTATCGGGACGTATATTATTAAATACAATTACCCCATAATTATTGGTAGTACCACTCTGAACAATTTCTCCATATATATTTTTGATCACTACATCCGTATTAGGTAGTACTTCACCGGTGTACTGGTCTTTAGCCGTAACCGCCAGAGCATAATTGTTGCAGGTATTGCAATCTTCTTTAGGTGTCGGTTTCTTTTCCTTTTTGGGTAACTGAATGCTAACGCCGGCAAAAGCGCCTAAAGAGCTGATATCACAATTGCAGGCATTGCTACGCTGCATCAGTGAAGGCTGTGACCCGGCATTATCTCCGGCAACGGGCAGGTAAGCCGCAGAAAATCCCAGTTGGTCATCTGTAAGTTCGGGTGTTTGAAAATGCCTGAGATAATAAACACCGGCATGCAGGCCAACCGAAGGGGTAAAATAATAGCTGAACTGCGCCTGGGCTTTGGCAGATAGCACATTTTTGGCGTCATAACCCGCATGGTGATTCAACAATTGAGCAGGCGCAATAACAGACAGGTTGGTGTAACCTCCTTTTATATGGGCCAGTCCGCCGCGAAGAAACAGCTCGGCGGCAAACCTATCATTACGCTGGTATTTAAAGGAAGGTCCGATGCCGTAAAACATACGGGTAATCTTATCTTCCGGCAAACTCAACGCATTGCTGGCATACGCACCAGTGGGATAATTACTTTGAGGAAGGTTCCGGATATAATCAAAATCACCACCCAGGCCCAGCCACCCCCAATAGTAATTGATGCTGGCTCCCGCAGCTGGTCCGCCTTTATAGTTAATATACGGTGTATTGTTGTTATAGATGGGCAGGGCATCATAACCTCCCCTGAACGAAGCCACAAAGCGATTGGGGCTGGTGTTGTTGGAATTGGTTTGTGCTGTTACAGCAATCATCATTGTTTGTAAAACACATAATAAAATAATTATCTTTTTCATAATATAACTGTTTTTAGCGTGAGGCCTACTCTGGCAGTTTTCGGCATCCCTGGATGAGTTATTTACAGGTATATCAGGAGTGCGGAGCAATTGTTACCCCTGATCAGGGTTTATTTTGTTGAAGATGCAGGCACTAATCCGTGTTGGTGCTTTCTTGCCAGGTATGCGTTCATTTTGTACCATGAGTAGCCCACTGCCAGCTATCATCCGCCAGCTGTCAACATCCTGCCCAAAACCCCAACGGCATTGACGCGTGTCTGCACGCATCAATATGGGCGGTTATTACTGTCTGCTATTTTCTGCTAACATCGTCTTTCAACCATCAGCCGCTAAAAATCGCCCCAACCTTTCCCCAAAAGATTTGTTATCTTTGCATACTAATTTTCAGAATTATGATTAAAACAGGAAGTCCCGTTATCAGCATATATACAGAAATGACACCCAACCCGGAAACCATGAAGTTTGTTGCCAACAAGCTTTTGTATCCTGGTAAGAGTATCGATTTCCCGGATGCGGAAAGTGCCAAACCCTCTCCATTAGCTACAGAATTGTTTGGTTTTCCATTTATTAAAGCTGTTTTTATTGCCAGCAATTTTGTTACCCTTACCAAAACAGCTGATGCTGAATGGATGGATGTAACGCCTTCTATCCGCCAGTTTTTGAAAGATTACCTGGAAGAGGGTAAGGCGGTAATTAACGAAGACGAGATCGTTGAAGTAAAGAAAGAAAGCAGCAACGAAGTATTGGCTGATGACGATGATGTTGTAAAACGTATTAAAGAATTACTGGAGAACTATGTAAAACCGGCTGTTGAAATGGACGGTGGAGCCATCCAGTTTAAAAGCTATAACGATGGAGTGGTAAACCTCATGATGCAGGGTAGCTGCAGCGGATGTCCTTCATCGATGATCACTTTGAAATCGGGAATTGAGGGCATGATGAAGCGTATGATCCCCGAGGTGAAAGAAGTGGTAGCTGAAGCTGAATAATTTTTTTCAATTTTTGTTTTTTGAAAAGCTGTGCATTCAACCGCACAGCTTTTTGTTTAAGCTTACTTTTGAAAAAATCTACGTTTGCAGGAATTTTTTAACCAGTTTATCAGCGGTCTTAAAGCAACTACCATCCCGGAATACATCGCCGTGCTGGCAGGTATTGCCAGTGTTTGGTATAGCCGTAAAGAAAATATACTGGTTTATCCAACGGGCTTGCTCAATACCATCATTTATATCTGGCTGAGCTTTCAATATCATTTACTCGGTGAAGCCACTGTAAACTTCTACTATACCATTATGAATATATATGGCTGGTATTTGTGGACCCGCAAAGATGAACGGCGGCAAACCATAGTGCAGGTGCGCTTTTCTTCAGCAAAAGAATGGCTGGGGCAGCTGTCTTTCTTTACCTTTTTCTACCTGAGCATTTTTTCTGCGTTGGTCTATTTGAAGAGAGCTTTTGCTCCGGGTGCTATTCCCTGGGCTGATGCACTGGCTTCAGCAAGTGCCTTTACCGGTATGTGGCTGATGGCCAGGAAAAAAGTAGAAAGCTGGTACTGGTGGATCATCACTAATATTTGCGGCATGCCTTTATATTTTGTAAAAGGGCTGGTATTTACGTCCGTTTATTATTTTGTTTTACTGATTTTAGCAATTGGAGGACTGATAGAGTGGCGAAAAAGAGCTTATCTAAATAGGAGTAATGATTAAAAAAATTGTAATTATAGGGCCGGAGAGCACAGGGAAAAGCACACTTTGCGAGCAGCTCGCAGCTCATTATAATACCATTTGGTGCCCGGAATATGCCCGGGAGTACCTGCTGAAAAATGGTACTGATTATACATTTGACGACCTGGCTCTGATAGCAAAAGGACAGCTGGCATTGGAAGATGCTTATGTGGAGCAGGTAAGAAGCCGGAAACTATCCAGCATCCGGCATCCCCGTCCGACCGGGTCATCCGGGCGGGCAATATCCAGGTTCCAACCTCTTTTCCTCGACACCGATATGTATGTGATGAAAGTATGGTGCGAATTTGTTTTTGGCCAATGTCACCGGTTTATACTGGATGAAATTGTGGCGCGTAAATATGATCTGTACCTGCTTTGTAATACCGATCTGCCCTGGACCAAGGACGAATTGCGGGAATACCCCGACCTGGAAAGCAGGCAAACCTTGTTCAAAATGTATAAGGATATTCTTATTAACCAATCAACACCCTGGGTGGAAATTAAGGGCACTAATGATGATCGCCTCAAAACAGCCATTGAAGCCACTGATAAATTATCGTATGGACATCAGCATTAAAAAATATTCCGGTATTTATCTTTTAAAAGCAACACAGCAGTTGAGCGTTTCACTCCCTGAAGCCTGGAATTATTTCGCCACACCTGCCAATCTTCAAAGTATAACACCTGAAAATATTGGTTTTGAGATCACCTCGGGCAACGATGGTGAAATGTACCCTGCTAAATTAATTACCTACCAGCTCTCCATTTTTCCCCTGATAAAAAATAAATGGGTTACAGAAATTACGCATATTGCTCATCAAAAATATTTTATCGACGAACAACGTAAAGGACCTTATGCCATGTGGCATCATGAACATCATTTTAAAGAAAATGCGAAGGGTATATTGATGACAGACCTGGTTAGCTACAAACTGCCCATGGGTTTCGCAGGTCGCCTGGTGGCCGGTAGGTTAGTAGCTAAAAAATTAAACGACATCTTTTCTTTCCGCTATAAAACCCTGCAACAGCATTTTGGCTAATTTGCTGCATTAGATCTTAATACATGCTCTAATTCCGCCAGGGGGCGTACACCCGACTGCCTCCAAACGGGTTTCCCGTTTTTAAAAACGATAAGCGTGGGTACGCCCTGTACCTGGTAAGCATTGGCAGCCTGCGGACTTTTATCTACATCAATTTTAATGATGGTAGCTATATCGCCTACGCGCTCTTTTAATTGCTCCAATACCGGCGCCATCATTTTACAGGGACCACACCACTCTGCAAAAAAGTCTACCAATACCGGCTTATCCTGGTTGATGATTTCTTTAAAAGTCATATTTGTTCTTTTTGTTCATACTAAATAACACAAAAAGCAGACCACCAGTTCAACGGCCTAAGTGTGGTGATCAATGGAGTAACGATTCGCCTATTTGTCGCTGATAATTGCCTGTATATCCCTGTCGGGCCGTAAAAAATTCATCTGCTGTACAATCTTCTTGCTACGTGCGGATACATAGGGGCTCATGGGTTTTACTGAATATTTTTTAGGATTAGGCAATGCTGCGGCTATGGCTGCGGCCTGGCTTTGCGACAGCTCTTTCGCCGACTTTCCAAAATACGTCTGAGCCGCTTTTTCCATCCCAAAAATACCTTTACCGGTTTCTGCTACGTTCAGGTACACTTCTAAAATCCGCTTTTTTCCCCATATTTTTTCGATCATAAAGGTAAAGTAGGTCTCAAGGCCTTTTCGTATCCAGCTGCGTCCCTGCCATAAAAAAACATTCTTTGCCGTTTGCTGGCTAATGGTGCTGCCTCCGCGCACGCGCCCGGGCTTCTTTTGGTTGTAATCCAACGCCTTTTGAATACTCTTCCAGTCAAACCCGTTATGATCGGGAAAGAGCTGATCTTCAGAAGCGATAACTGCCAGTCCTGCATTTACCGACATCTCGCTTAAGGGAACGTATTCTTTTTCGATGCCATGCTCCTGGATAAGGCTAACCAGTTGGGTAATGGTGATGGGTGGGTTAATCCATTTTAACGCTACAACATAAACAAGCTGGGCAATGAAAAGAACGATGAATGTTCTCTTAAACCATCTCCATATTCTTTTAATCAGCTTCATGCCTTTGCAATATATAGAAAAGTTTAATGGTTTATATGTGGAGCACGATGAACCTTGTCATAAAAGATAGTGAAATAGTGCCAGGCTAGTGCGGTTTATAAAGCAGCAGGCCCACAACCAGGGCAATGGAAAAGCCAATTAGTATGATACCATTGATCCGGTTAATTAACTGGATATTGTGTGGTGTAAGCCGATTACGAATTTTACCGGCCAGCATTACTTTAGTGATATCTGCAGCCAGCACAATTAATAAACAGGTAGCGAAAATAACAACCCTTTCCTGTATGGTATGATTGATGACAGATGATGAGGCCATGAGCCAATATAAAAATACGGAAGGGTTCAGGGTGTTCATCAGGAACCCCGAAAGGAACATTTTAGCATAATCCCTTTTACGGAAACTGATCTGGATGGCTTTGCCTTGCTCGTTGATCTTTACTTTTTTAAAGAAAAGAAAGTAAATACCTAATGCCAGTAAAAATAAACTACCCGTGATGCCTATTCCCTGCTTGTATTCGCTGATCTCCAGGAATAGAGCGGAGAATACATTGCTCACCAATGCAAAACTAATATCACTGGCAGAGACGCCGGCAACAAATGCGATCCCGCCTTTATGACCCACATTGATACTATGCTTTATGATAGAAAAAAGTACGGGGCCAACCGCTATGCTTAACAATAATCCTAAGGTTAATCCTTTAATTAAGCCTTCAATCATAGTGCCGGCAAGATTAATGAAGTTTTTTTAAGGAGCGAAGTTAAATTTTACCTGTGGCCAGGAACTTATCCCAGTTTTCGAGCATATTGCCCTTCATTACCCGGGGAAACTTATTTTGACTACCCAGCTTACCTCTCAGCTCCATGAATTTAAGAAATTTTTCTTCCGGCAAAATTTCAATAAAAACATCGCTCAAAGCGCTGGTTCTTTCCGTTGCATAATCATCATTGATTGCTTTCAGCGTGTCATCAATGAACTTCAGCAATTCACCCGGATCTACATTGTCATCGGTAGCTATATACCATTTATGCGCAAAGTAATTCCGGTAAGGAAAACCGGTTACGGTATACTCGGGTATGCTGATATTAAAATGATTGTTGGCCTTCTCTATGGCACAATTCATATTATCCACGCTTAAATGTTCTCCTACCAGGCTTAGAAAATGCTTGGTACGACCGGTTATCAATACCTCACATTTTTCTACATTCAGAAACCGGATCGTGTCGCCGATAAGATATCTCCATGAGCCGGCATTGGTATTGAGCAAAATGGCGTAATCCTTACCATATTCCACTTCGTCAATAAGCAAAGCCTCTGCATCCGGCTTTACGTTTCCATCGGCGTCAAAATTGTTACTGTCGAAAGGAACAAATTCGAAAAAGATATTATTATTGGTGATCAGCTGCATACCCAACGCATGCTCCTTCATCTTGTAGCCGATAAATCCTTCGCTTGATAAATAATTTTCGATGTATACTATTGGTTTACCCAGCAGTTTCTCAAACGACTTTTTATAGGGCTGAAAAGAAACTCCGCCGTGTACAAATACCCCGAAATTGGGCCAGATCTCATGAATATTGTTAACCTTGTACTTTTCTATGATCATTTCCATACACATCTGGCACCATGCAGGAACGCCAACTATATAACCGATATCCCATTCCTTTGCGTGCTCTACTATTTCTTTGAGCTTCTCGTTCCAGTCTTTTAACGCGGCTATGCGTCCGCCCGGTTTATAAAAGGTCTGGAACCAGAAGGGCCGCTTCTTAGCCAGGATGCCGCTTAAATCGCCCGCATACCAACCGATATCGCTTTTTTGAAGATCGGTTGTACCCCCTATCATTAGGAAGCTTTTTCTCAATGCTTTTTTGTTGGCTTCCTGGTAAGAGAACACACTAATCAGCTGCCTGATATAATTAATAGTATTACTGCGCAACAGGTCTTTGGTAACCGGTATATATTTACTGGCAGCCTCAGAAGTACCGGAGCTCAATGCAAAATATTCAATTTTTCCAGGCCAGGTTACATCCGGAACGCCGTCCAAAGTCCGGGCCCACCAGTCCTTGTAAATTTTATTATAATCGTGAATAGGTACAGACTGTTGAAAAGACTTCTCAACATTTTTGCTTAACAAAACCTGGTCAAAATTGTATTTTTGGCCAAATTCTGTAAATCTTGCCTTTTTCAGCAGCTTTTTAAGCACTCTACGCTGTTGCTTCCGGGCATCGGAGGTAGGAAGCCCCAGGGCCCTGGCAATCGCTTTCGGTATTTTAAAATCAATAATTGAAGCCATAAAACTACTACCTTGTGGGTGCAGCAAAGTTGCAAGATACGATTTTGTGAAAAATGGGTTTTTCTGGTCGTTTTTATGCGATCCGGAACTCCCCCTGAAAGAGATCGTTACAGCTTAGGTTATTCAATAACCATACAATCTCCTCCTTTCAACATTTGCGTTGTAAACAAATATAATGATTGCACCCTAAAAGCGGGGATATACTTTGCCTGGGATAGAAGTTTGGGCTGGCCGTACAATTGATTTTTGAGCGGGGTGTATAAAATGAACCCGGGGGATTCATAAAGTTTATTAACTATTAGCGGAGACAGCCATCATTTAAATAAATGCCTCCTGGCTAACTGCTTCCCTTTTCAATAAAGCATCAACATGGAGAACACCAGTAGCACCAACAGAACGAATATACCGGTTAAAAAAGAGGCACCCAGGATAACCAGAAGCTTATCCTTTTTGGCTTCGGCTGTTTTTTCTTTGTTCTGCTTCAGGCTTTTTAATGCCTCCTGTAATTTCTTAGGCGTTTGCTCATTGGTGAGGAAACTGATCATTGTGCGGTTCATTTCTGTGGATTTAGAAGAAAGCTGATATTATTGCTCAAAGGAAGTGTAAAACCAAAGGCAGGAAAAGGGGATTTTTCCCGTATTTTAATGCCCCTCCGTGGCGCTTTCTTATCTTTGTCGCATGTTAAAAACCGTTTTACACGACGCCATTATGGCCGGAGGCGAGCAGGTATCGAAGTATTTTAACCAGACCTTCGAAATAAAGTACAAGGAAGGACGCAATAATTTGGTTACGGCAGCCGACCATGCATCAGAAAAAGCCATCCTTGAAGTAATACAAAAAGCTTATCCCGACCACTATATCCTTACAGAGGAAACAGGGGAGCTTCCTCAAAACTCTGATTATAAATGGATCATTGACCCTATTGACGGCACGATCAATTTTGCACACGGCATTCCGCTTAATTGCATATCAATTGGTGTAGAATTTAAGGGCGAAATGATTTTGGGTATGGTATATAATCCCCATATGAATGAGTTATTTTTTGCCGAGAAAGGCGAGGGAGCTACGCTAAATGGGCAAGCTATTAAAGTAAGTGCCGAAACGGATGTAATGAAAAGCTGCCTGGTAACAGGCTTTCCTTACACTTATATACAGCAAAATAACGGCCCGATTGAAGTATTCGAGCGCTTTGTAAGGGAGGGGGTTCCGGTTCGAAGACTGGGCGCTGCCGCTATTGACCTGTGCTGGGTTGCAGCCGGACGTTTAGATGGATTTTATGAGCATAAATTACAACCCTGGGATAGTGCTGCCGGCTTTTTGATTGTTGAAGAAGCAGGAGGAAAAGTAACTGATTTCGAAGGTAACAGGTATAGTCCTTATGAACAGCGTATTGTATCTACCAATGGGCTGATACATGAGCAATTGCTTGATGTTATTCATGGAAACGGTTAGCATCTTTTGAAAACCGGTTCTGCCCACCTGTAATTTAATACTTGGTTTTTTTAGCGTAAATTTGTATATAAGCATGAAACAGGTTACAATCTATACTACAGATGAGGAGTATGAGCACTTTATTGAATTGGCTCAAAGTCTGACTTATGTAAAAAAAATAGAGATAGAAGAGCCTAAAGAAAAGAAGCGCATAATAAAGCATATACGTAACGGCTTTGAAGAAATGCAAAAAATAAAAGCCGGTAAGGCTAAAACGGTTCCTTTAAAAGATTTTCTAAATGAGCTATAATATTGAGTTGGCTGAAAACTTTTTAAAAGAACTAAAAAAACTTATCAAAAAATACCCTTCTCTTAAAACAGAGATCGCTTCTTTGGGAGAAACGCTACAAAAAAATCCTTTTACCGGAACTTCTTTGGGCAATGATGTGTATAAAATCCGTATTTCTATTGCATCTAAAAACAAAGGCAAATCGGGAGGAGCCAGGGTAATAACCTTTGTAAAAATTATCAATAAAACAGTCTATCTTTTATCTATCTATAATAAAGGCGAATTAGATAGTATATCAGATAAGGAAATCAAAAATTTATTAAAAGACTATATCTAGCCCAACATGTCAGAACGCACAGAAATATCCGATTTGGGAGAGTTTGGTTTGATAGAACATCTTACCAGGAATATTGAACTTCAAAATGCATCATCTCTGCTGGGTGTGGGCGATGATGCAGCCGTAATAGATCATTTTGGCAAGCAAACCGTAGTAACTACCGACCTGCTGCTGGAAGGAGTACATTTTGATTTAATGTATACTCCTCTGAAACACCTGGGCTATAAAAGTGTGATCGTAAATCTTAGCGATGTATACGCCATGAATGCTACGCCTACACAAATAACCATAAGCCTGGGCTTAAGTAACCGCATCAGCCTTGAAGCCCTGGATGAGTTTTATGAAGGCGTTTATGCGGCCTGTAATCACTACGGTGTAGACCTGGTGGGTGGCGATACGACCACCTCGCAGAAAGGGTTTGTTATTTCGGTAACCGCTATCGGGGAAGTTACACCCGATCAGTTTGTAAAACGAAGCACGGCTCAAAAAGGCGACCTGCTTTGTGTAAGCGGAGACCTTGGAGCAGCTTATATCGGTTTGCTGTTCCTCGAAAGAGAAAAGAAAATTTTCCTGGAAAGCCCGGGCGTACAGCCCGACCTGGAGGGAGAAACTTATGTGGTGGGCCGTTTATTGAAACCGGAAGCCAGAAAAGATATTATTGATTTTTTTGCGGACCAGGAAATACTACCCACTGCAATGATGGATGTAAGCGATGGACTAAGCTCTGAAATTTTGCATATCTGCAAGCAAAGCAATCTTGGCTGCGTGTTGTATGAAGACAAAATACCGGTAGCTGAAGAATCGCGGTTGGCCGCATTTAAATTTGAGATTGATCCCACTTCCTGTGCATTGAGTGGCGGTGAAGATTATGAACTGCTCTTTACGGTATCTCAAAAGGACTACGAAAAAATTTCGGCCAATGCCAATATCAGCATCATTGGTTACATGACAGAAGTGGGAGAGGGTAGCACCATCATCACCAAAGGAGGTGGCCGGCATGCTATTACAGCCCAGGGATGGAACCCGCTGAAATAATACGGGATGGCGTTACCGGCACGGGAGCATAATTCGTTCTTTTCGGTTTGCCCCATTAATGGGCACAACACAGGTATCGGTACTGTTTACCGCTACCTCAGGGGCTTTCTGGTGTTATCCCTTTTATTCATTTCCTGCCGCAGTACGCGTACGGCTTTTAATCCCAATAAAAAGTATCCTGCGGTTCAGCTAAAAGAGGATTACCGGTTATTTCAAACGATACTGGAGCAAAAACATCCCAGCCTGTATTGGTACAGCACCAAACATCAAATGGATAGCGCTTTTGATGCCGGTTTCCTCTTGTTAAATGATAGCATGACGGAGTACGGGTTTCGAAGGGTACTTGCTTTGGTTATCAGCAATATTCAATGTGGACACAC
>JBCNOR010000210.1:0-8067 GCA_039593785.1 Niabella sp.
CCATAGCGCTCGCGCAGGCCCAGCGCGCTGGCCACCTCGATGAAGAACAGGCCGCCACGATCATGGTGGGCCAGGGCGTAAGTTACTATTTTACACTTACCAGCTCTACGTAAAAATACAAAGGCTTATTATGGAACGCCACATAGTAAGGATGGCAGTCATAAGCCAAGCTTGATGGAATGATCATTTTCATCTTGCCGCCTTCTTTTAAAAGTGGCAATGCAATAGTCCATCCTTTGATAACACCCGACAAAGAAAAATCTATCGGGGTGGTACTTTGATCAAAAAGATCGCCATTTAACAATCGTCCGCGATATCTTGCAGACACTGTGCTATTTACGTTAGGAGTAGCCCCCGTGCCGGGTTCAATAATTTCGTATAAAATGCCGGACGAATGCTCTTGATAATTTATTGCGCTATCCGTTGCGAACTTTTTCATCGCAGGCAACTCCTCTGCTACAGTTTTTGAAACACAAGGAGCCGGATCATCTTTTTTTAAACAGCTTATTACAATTACAGATAATAAAACTGCGAACATCAATATTTTTCTCATATTAGTTTATCTTCTTACGTCAGTTAAATTATAGGTATAAATTAATTGAGAATTCGGTGGCACGCGATTTACCCCATTCGCCTCCTGGCAGCCAAATAACTGTGATGAAGGTATTATAACACTTATTGATCCTCCTTCTTTAATTTTCGGCAACGCGTAAGAGGCAACGATTAATCTGGCATAGTAGGACAAATTATTAGTAGCCGGTGGCTTGATCGTCAATGAGTCAACAATAGCTCCGGTTCCGGTACTGCTAAGCAACCGGCCGACATAATTAAATGCTACAAGGGAATCATTAGTGGTAGCTCCTTCTCCTTCGCCAGGATTGTTAATTCTGTAGTATAAAGAATTTTGTGTATCAAATGTATAAGAATCCAACTCAGAACCAATTATTGAATCAATCGCCTGCTGGTCTTTTTGCAAGCTATATGGAGTACATCTTACAACGTCATCGTCATTATTCTTCAGGCAGGCCGTTAAAGCCAAAGCGGTTACAACAGCAGCAACCGGGAGCCAAAATCTTTTTTTCATTTTCCTTTGCAATTTAAATTTAAAGTAAACGGATAGAGCGTATTATTTCCTGTTGATAAGCTCTTTGTAGCGGGTTTCGTTAATGTCCCATTTATGGTAAGACGTAAACACGCCTGCAAACGCAACAATAATTATTCCAGCAATTAATAAAATTATAAATAACGAGGGGTCTGCATTGGCCACCATAGCGGCGCGTTTATACCAGCCACTCATGAAATTGGCCAGGATAGCGATCATTAAAATCAACCCCGCGGGCAAACCCAGCAAGATCTGCCTGAAAATCCGCTTTTTCTTTTGGCGGTTGGCGGCCCAGTATTTTATAAAATGCTCTTCCTCTTGGGTATACATCGCTCAAAATTAAGTAGTTTATGCCATTTTGGTAATACAATAAAATCGGTTATATTGCGAACTCATCATAATCAATTGTTTGTGAAACGAGCTGCAGGGCTTTGGCTAATGTCTTAATCAGCTCCATATGGCGAACAGGATTCGGCCATTAAAAAACCGTCCCACTGCAACCATTGTGGTGGACACAAAAACAATACTAATGAAGTTAGCGCCCGTACTGGCTCAATACCTCGCCACCCACAAAGTTTTAAGTCTTCCCGGCTTAGGCACTTTTCATGCGGACAATACCTACAACCCTGAAGTAGATTACAGTAAAAAGGGTACTTCCCTGCTTGATATTAGTTTTGAACCTACTAAACCCTCAGGCCTTGATGAGGAGCTGATTATTTTTGTATCCCAGCAAACGGGAAAAATGAAAGTGCTGGCCGAATCGGACCTGCTATCAGAAATTGAAGGCGCCACTAATTTCCTGAATACCGGGAAACCCTATTTCCTGGCGGGTATTGGCACACTTACCAAAAAAATGGACGGCAGCTTTGAGTTTCACAAAGAGAAATTCCTGCATACCGAGAAAGAAAAAAAGAAACCGGTTCCTATTACTGAAAAAAACTCGGTTCCCCAGTCTTATATCGACGAAAGCCGGAAACCGCGTAAAACCAAACCAGCAGCTATTATCGGGGCTGTTTGCCTGGTAGCAGTAGCAGCTGTGATATGGTTTTATACTCAAAATAAAGAAAAGAATGACGGCAATATAGAAGAAGTCGTTACCACCAGCAATAACAACACTACACCTGCTACCGGAGACAGTGCCGCCCCGGCCACGCCTCAACCCGCAGCCGCAATGCCGCCATCCGACAGTTATAAATATATACTGGAAATAGCAAAGCAACCAAGAGCTTCTAAACGGTTTAACCAGCTTAAAACCATTAAATGGCCTATTGAAATGGAAACGGCTGATTCGGTTAGCTATAAATTGTTCCTTAAGCTTCCGGTGACCAATGCCGATACCACCCGTATAAAAGACTCTTTAAGTGCGCTTTCAGGGAGAAAGGTTTGGATTGAGCGGTAGGTATAGGGGTCAGCATTCTTGAAACCTTCACTTATATTAATAAGATTGCGGCTCCTGGCTGGTATGTCTAAACCGGACAATAATAATTTCAGTTGCTGAAACAAGATAAGCGATACGGTACCTATACAGTTCAAATGCCCGATAGTATCCGGAATTATTGGTTTTGTATTTATCTGGTGCGTGTACTTCAGGGCGAAAAGATAAGTCCTCAATCTTTTTCAAAATCTCCTGTTTAATTTTATCAGCATTTTGTGAAGAGCTCTGCCGGATGTAACGAATGGCCTCCTTAAAATACAAAAACGCTTCTTTATCCCATTTAATTTTTCGCTTTTGCATTAAAAATCTTTTGCCATTTCCTCTACCTGCTCTTGCGTAAAAAAGTCTCCTGCCTGCACACGGGCAATCGCCTCATCTATTTCTTTGTTATACTGCTCTAAGCTGATGTTATGCTCCGGGGTACGACGGCCTTTTAAAAATGTTTTTAACATTTGAACCACCGATTTTTTTTCCGCTTCATTCAACTGGATAAAGTAGTTAAACATTTCCTGTTCCAATGTCCCAGCCATATTACCTGTTTTTTTTACAAATTTAGTTCTGGAAAACGAAAAAAAGAGCTCTTTATAAGTTAAATAACTACTCCTACTTTTCGAAAGAGCAACAATCACATGCATTTTTGAAAAAAGGATTAGATTAATGTTACGTTACAAGAAAGTGCTTTCTTGACTCAATACAACGCTAAATGCGGTATCTTTCGTCTGAAAGAAAAATGATTATGATAATGAAAGCCATCTATAGTTCTCTTCTGATTTCTTTTTTATGTATTTCTTGCGTAGCACAAAATCACAGCACCAGGAAAGAAGCACGCGAAAAAATAAATGGCCTGAAAAAGCCATTGGAATTAACTAATAGCCAAGCAAAAAAGTTAATAAACATCGAGACCTCCTATCTTAAGGACTCGAATAGAATAGCGAAATACTCAAATGGGCAAAACTATCAACTACAAAACCTTAAAAATAAAAGGGTGGCTGAAATAAAGCGCCTATTATCGCATGAGCAGTTTTTGAAATTTGATCTGATCGATAATGACCGAATTAAAAAGACTCCTATACGAATTGACCAATAATCTTCTATAAACATATTTTAAAGGGTATGTTTATAGAACCTGCTTGATTTATTTTTTGAGCGTATAAAGTGCTTCCTTTAAAACAGGATTAGTTGAAATTGTTGTTGGGGTAATATTTACACTTCTGGAATTGCCACCAGAGGCTGATGCCACGGTGACATTTAAAGGATTTCCTCCCGATAATTTTAAATAGTATCCGTTATCTGTGGAAACATCAGTAATATTACTGCCATTTATAAGAGTTATAACATTGCCTCTTTGAATGCCCGCATTTGATGCCGGGGTGTTGGGATAAACGTACTTTACAACTGCGATAATTCTAGTTTGGCTTGCATCAGTCCAATAATAACTGAGACCCCAGCCAAAAGCCAAAGGGGTACCTGCAAAATCAGCCAGGAGACTAGCTGCATCATCAGTAATCCACGACCATCCGTGCTGAGTATCTAAAGGATATAATATTTTATAGAAGTATGCCTCCGGATTTGAATCGGCAGTTGTAGGCTTTTGACTGGTAATATAATCCGACCATCTGTAAAAAACACTCATACCATCGTACACGAATTGAGAGACAGTATTAATTGCTGCTGTAGCAATAGCTCCCTGAGCGGCTCCCTTAATAGGAGCAATAACAGCGCCCTGCGTTAACAGATTGTCTTTCCTCGAAAATAATTTAGCTGACTTAATGCCACCCGTTACACCCCTTGGTGTAGTTGGAGCTAAAGCAGATACTGCAGTCCCTTTAATTTGAGCTAAAGCGGTAGCAATGAGGTAGTCGGTCGAATCCCCCAAAGGCACATAAGAAGATGGATCATTTTCCCGACTAGCCACTCTTACTGTAGGCACTAAGGTGCCAATACCCGAAAAATTATTATTTTTTGAATCACTATAAATGGCCACGATAGGCTGCATTGCCCAATTTTTCAAAGAATCTTTTGCACTAGCAGATAACTTTGATGCGTCATATATGGTATTAGTTTTACCGCCAAAATTGTCATACGCAGTTACTGTCATTGACGCTGTAAATTTACCACCGGTAGAGTCTCCAATGTGTACCACATTCATATAAGGCTTTAAACAAAAGGTTAACGCTTCAGAAGCCGAGTAAGAATCGTCAGTTGCAATGATATAAACCGTTTTTAAATCCAGGTTCGCATTCAAAGGGTCTGACGCACCAGAACTCTCGCCTAAATAATACTTTCTGTCATTGCCAAATCGGCCATTTAAAAACGTATTAAAATCCAACTGTAAAAACACTGACTTATTCTGAACAGCTGATCGTGGGGCTATTAAAGAGGCCAAATAACTTGCCGCTGCCAAATCACCACCATGATTATTTCTGAGATCCACAATTAAATCTGTTACACCTTCAGCTTTGAATCTCGAAAATGTTTGAAATAAACTTGTATTGAAATTGTTGATAAATTCGGAATAAAAGATATATCCAACCTTTCGGTCAGTTTTATCAGTATCAATTTCTTTGTCCTTTCTCGGGCAAGCAGTTAAAATCACAAGCAACAACGCTAGTAATGGGAATGTTTTTTTCATCCGGGTACTATTTTTTGTAAGGATTGGAAAATTTCAGGTGTCACAATTCACATAAACTTTCACAAATATGAAATTTTTACGGCATTTCAGAAAATTAATCTTTTTGACAGTTAAAGCAATTTAAGTTACTTTTCGCCCGATTTTTAATCGTTGCTTATGTCTAAAAAAGATTTGAGAAAAGAGCTGGCGCTGGAGTACCACGCCAAGGGTCGCCCCGGGAAAATCGAAGTCATTCCCACTAAAGAAGCCAAAACCCAGAGAGACCTTTCCCTGGCTTATTCGCCTGGTGTGGCAGTGCCCTGTTTGGAGATTGCCGAAAATGTAGAAAACGTATATAAGTATACCGCCAAAGGTAACCTGGTGGCCGTGATCAGCAACGGTACCGCAGTTTTGGGCCTCGGCGATATTGGCCCCGAAGCCGGTAAGCCGGTAATGGAAGGTAAGGGTGTACTGTTTAAAATATTTGCAGATATTGATGTATTTGACATCGAGATCAACGAAAAAGATCCCGTCAAATTTGTAGAGATCGTTCAGGCGCTGGAACCTACTTTCGGCGGCATTAACCTGGAAGACATTAAGGCTCCCGGCTGTTTTTATATTGAGCGGGAACTGAAGAAACGCTTGAAAATACCGGTAATGCACGATGACCAGCATGGCACGGCTATCATTAGCGCTGCCGCCCTGCTGAATGCGCTCGAAATTCAGAAGAAAAAAATTGAGAAGGCAAAATTTGTAGTGAACGGCGCCGGCGCTGCTGCCATGGCATGCGTATTATTATACCAGCAAATGGGCGCCAAACCTGAGAATTTTATCATGTTCGACAGCAAGGGCGCCCTGCATAAAGGACGCACGGGGCTGGATGACATAAAAGCTCCTTTCGCTATTGCACCCAAGGATGTGTCGCTTGAAGAAGCGCTTAAAGGAGCCGATGTATTTATTGGTTTGAGCGCTGCCAATGTTTTAAACGGCCAAATGGTAAAAAGTATGGCGAAAAACCCGATCGTTTTTGCCATGGCCAATCCCGACCCCGAAATATCCTGGGAAGAAGCCACCACCGCCCGCAAAGATGTAATTATGGCCACCGGCCGCAGCGATTACCCTAACCAGGTAAATAATGTACTGGGCTTCCCTTATATTTTCAGGGGCGCTTTGGATGTGAGGGCTACACAGATCAATACACAAATGCAGCTGGCAGCCGTAAAAGCTTTGGCTGAAATGGCGAAAACCCCGGTACCGGATATTGTAAACCTGGCCTACAACCAGAACAATATGCATTTCGGGCCTGAATATATTATTCCCAAACCGCTGGATCCACGCCTGCTATCAACTGTGGCTCCCGCCGTGGCTAAAGCCGCGATGGAATCGGGCGTGGCCAAGATCCATATTGAGAACTGGGAGCAATACGAGCATGACCTGAATAAAAGATTAGGCCTGGACAACCAGGTGTTACGTGTGCTGGGCGCCAAAGCCCGCAGCGCGCCTAAACGGATTGTTTTTGCTGAAGGTGAAAATGTAAATATTTTAAAAGCCGCACAAATTGTGCTGGACGAAGGTATCGGCTATCCTACTCTCCTGGGAGACGCTAAAAAAATACAGGAGCTGGCTGATGTGCACAAGCTGGATATAAGCGACATACCGGTAATTAATCCGCGCAGCGATGATGCGAAAGCAAAAAGAGAAGAGTATGTAAATCTTTTCTACAAAAAAAGAGCACGTAAAGGTTATACCAAGGAAGAAGCTTCGAAACTGATGGAAGACCGCAACCATTTTGCCTGTATGATGGTGGAATGTGGCGATGTGGATTGTATGATATCCGGGCTTACCAAAAGATATTCTGATGCGATCCGCCCTGCCCTGCAGATCATTGGTACCGAAGAAGGCGTGAAAAAAGTGGCGGGAATGTACCTGATCATGACATCTAAAGGCCCCCTGTTTTTAGCAGATACAACGGTGAATATTAACCCAACGGCTGAAGAACTGGCCGAGATAGTACTGCTCACCGCTAAAGAAGTTTCCGCATTTAATATAACGCCGAGGATCGCCATGTTAAGCTACTCTAATTTTGGCAGCAGCAGCACTCCGGAAGCACAACTGGTTTCAAAAGCGCGGGAATTAGTGAAGCAAAAAGACCCTTCATTGATTGTTGACGGAGAGATGCAGGCTAATGTAGCGCTTAATAATAGTTTGTTAAAAGAGATGTATCCGTTTAGCGAATTGGTTGAAAAAGAAGTAAACACCTTAATCTTCCCTAATTTAGCATCTGGTAATATTACTTACAATATCCTGAAAGAGATTGGCGCTACCGACGCGATAGGCCCCATCCTTTTAGGACTGAAAAAACCGGTACATTTGTTGCAACTGGGTAGCACGGTGAACAACATTGTTAATATGGCTTTAATAGCAGTAACAGATGCTCAGATAAAGTCAGCTGCAATGTCGGCCAAAGCTGGTTCAGAGGCAGGAAAAAACCAGGGTAACACCAAAAAGAAAAAATAGGCTATTTCCAACTAAACGACTTTATTCTTGAAAATACTTAGAGAATTCGGGCAGTATATCCAGATGTTCAAAGGCATGTTTCGTATGCCTGAGAACAGAACCATGTACTGGAGACAGTTTATGCTGCAATGCAACGATATCGGCATCGGGTCGCTGGGCATTATTTGTATCATCTCGGTATTCATCGGTGCGGTGTCTACCGTTCAAACTGCCTACCAGATCACCTCCCCTATCATTCCTAAAACAACTATTGCGCAAATTGTAAGAGATACGGTAATACTGGAGTTCGCGCCAACGCTTAGCTGCATTGTGTTGGCGGGTGTTGTGGGCAGTAAAATAGCGAGTGAGCTGGGCAATATGCGAGTAAGTGAGCAAATTGATGCCCTGGAAATAATGGGCATC
>JBCNOR010000211.1:0-8060 GCA_039593785.1 Niabella sp.
CTTCACCTAACCAGGAATAAAGTGCAGTCTGCCAGGGGAAATATTTTAAAAAAAATAAGAGAGGCGTTGGCACAACCAACGCCTATCCCGTTTCCAAAAAGCGAGGGACAATCGTCTGTATTTACACCCCTTACGCAGGATATCGAGGTAGAGTTTGCAGAAAGGTTCACTACTTTGCAGGGTAAATTTGCTTTCTGTTTTGATGAAAAAGAGCTGGTACAGCAGTTTAACCAGCTGGCTACAGAAAAAGGGTGGAAAGCCATTTATTGTATTGATCACAATATCACTGATATTTTAAAGGGCCGTCTCAGTTTTTTGAATGACTTTAGCAACCTTGCGGGTTGTGATGTGGCCGTTACCGGTTGCGAATACCTGGTAGCGAGAACCGGTAGCATTGTAATGAGTGCTGCCGAACAAAGCGGGCGCAATACCAGCGTATATGCCCCGGTACATATTTGCATTGCCTATACCAGCCAGTTGGTTTACGATATAAAAGAAGCTTTTGAAGGGGTTAAGGAAAAATACGGTGCATCGTTGCCTTCGTTGATTACTTTTGCAACGGGCCCCAGTCGCACCGCCGATATTGAAAAGACCCTGGTAGTAGGTGTGCACGGTCCCAAGGAAGTATATGTTTTCCTGGTTGATGATAAAAACTAGCCAGGTTACAGCTGGTTCAATTCAAACGAAGCTTTATGCAAACACACAGTCATTTTCTTTTTGTTTACGGCTCGCTCCTCAGCGGATTTAAGAGCCCGGCATATGAGTATATTTCCAAGTACTTTAAGTTAAGGGGTAACGCCTATGTAAAAGGAACGATCTATGATATGGGAACCTTCCCTGTGGGTACTTCTGATGATACAGGGCGTATTATCAGGGGTGAATTATACGAGATCCGTAATCCCAAGGAGTTGTCATTTATACTGGCGCAACTGGATGATTACGAAGGCTTGTACCCCGATGATGGAGAAGATATCTACTACAAAAGAGAACTGGTGATTACTACCACCGAAGCCGGGGGTGAAGTAGTGGCATGGATCTATTGGTATAATAAAGACGTAGCGGGTAAACCCATCATTGAGTCAGAACACATGATGGACTACCTGGAGCGCAAACAGTCTTAATGGGCCGCTTCATTAATGTCTCCTTTTACAAGATCGAACTGGCCACTTTCTTTTATTGACTTAAATCCACCGGTTACATTTATCACGTTATCAAAGCCGCGCGCTTTTAAAATAGAAGCGAACGCCATGGACCGGTAGCCCGCCGCACAGTGGATATACTGGGTTTTATCCCGCCCGATTGCTGAAAGGTGATCATTAATATAATCCAGCGGTACATTCTGAGCGTTTTGAATATGCTCCTGTTCAAATTCGGTTTCTTTTCTTACATCAATAATATCGGCATCTTTAATGGCCGAGAGTGCTGCAGCGGAAATGTTTTCTATATGGTCCAGTTGTTTACCAGCTGCTTTCCATGCTTCTATTCCCCCCTTTAAATAACCGATACTATAGTCATAGCCCACACGGGCCAGGCGTGTTACCACTTCTTCCTCGCGTCCTTCATCGGCAATAATTAACAGCTCCTGCTTCACATCAGGTATTAAAGTACCCACCCAAACCGCAAAGCTGCCATCAATACCTATATTAATAGAATTAGGTACAAAGGCTTTCGAAAAATCATCCGCTTTCCGGGTGTCTAAAACTACGGCGCCTGTATGATTGGCTGCTTCTTCAAATGCATCCGGTGCAAGTGCCCGGGTACCCCGCTCAATCACTTCCGTGATATTGTCGTATCCCTCGATATTCATTTGTACATTTTGCGGAAAATACTGGGGCGGAGGCGTGAGGCCTTCAGTAACCTGTTCCACAAAATCTTTCCGGCTCAGGGCCATATTCAGGGCATAGTTGGTTTTTTTTTGGTGTCCCAGGGTATCGCTGGTCTCTTTGCTCATGTTTTTGCCGCAGGCGCTACCGGCTCCGTGGGCCGGGTAAACAATCACATCGTCAGGTAAAGGCGCTATTTTATTACGAAGCGATTCGAAAAGCATACCTGCCAGCTTTTCCTTCGTTAAATCGGAGGATACTTTTTGGGCCAGATCAGGACGACCTACATCTCCTATAAATAAAGTATCGCCGGTAAAAATGGCTTTTTCTGCGCCATTTTCATCGAGTAATAAATAGCAGCTGCTTTCCAGGGTATGTCCCGGTGTATGTATCAGCTTTATTTTAACAGTGCCAATCTCAAATATTTGCCCGTCTTCTGCAATCAATGCATCATATCCAATAGCGGCATCGGTAGGGCCGAATACGATCTGAGCCCCGGTTTTAGCAGCAAGGTCTACATGTCCGCTTACAAAATCAGCATGAAAATGCGTCTCAAAAATGTATTTGATGGCTACCCCGTCTTTTTTGGCACGGTTGATATAAGGTGCTACCTCCCGCAAGGGGTCTATAATAGCCGCCTCATTTCCGGAAACAATATAATAAGCGCCCTGTGCCAGACAGCCGGTATAAATTTGCTCGATCTTCATAATGAAAGGAAAACGCAAAAATGCGTAAAATTGTTGATAAGTGAGGAGCCACAGACTTTGCGCAGGCTGTTGCGTCTGCTGAATTTTTTACGTTATGTAAAACCAGAACTGCTTTTCAGGGTCCATTTTAAACAACTAAAACAATAAGTTATGAAACACCTGCTAATAACGCTACTTATCGCTTCAACAGTTTTGAGTTGCAGCCGGGACAGTGCTGAACTTGAAGCTGCTGATAATGAAATTGTCGATGTATCTGTTTATTCTGAGTATCTAACCGGAAAATCGATCGCAACGGATATAAATTTTATGCCGGATGAACAATATATAAATCATAACTCCAATGCGCCGCAACCGCCGTTGTTAACATTGAAACTGGTTACAAAACAAGTCTTTCCCTGTGTTAATTATCTTTTAAAAACAACAAAGTTTATTAAAGGAAACGAGTTGATCATCCGGTTTGATGAAGTTGCAGATCCTGGTGTATGTTTAACTGCAATTGGCCCGGCGGGTGCGTCGATCGATCTGCCGGAAAACATCGATAAAATAGTTCTTATAAATGGCAATAAGGTAGATGTTTACTCAACTGACATTAATGAGGAGAAAATAACCTTAACTGCATTAAGTAAGAGTTTCACAAACGCATTGTACAGCAAAACCTTTAGAATACCTAAAAACTCATTTGCGTTTGTTTGTGGAACTAATACGGGTAATACGCATCTTTACCAAGATTTTCTTACAATTTTAGAGAGAAATACAAGCTTCAAAGAATTTAAGTTTGAAGGTGAGGGTAGAGTTCCCTACCCGGTTGTTTCAAGTGGCCATTGGGTAAATCATCCTTCTAAGTTTTTCATTTATTCGAATCGTGCCGAATTTGAAAAACTTGATAATATACTTAATACTTTTTCCTCAGAAAAAATTGAGAAAAACTCCGGGGTTACTATAGCACTCTACGGCTGGAACAATTCAAAATACTATAGCTGGGATTAAGTTATAGTATTTTATCAAAACGGCTTCTTTTCAATTCTCGGTTTTCATTTATACTGGCATCGCAAACTGCTTTGATTATGATATAAGGTTTTACACGTTAGTTTATAAAATACATCTGTATAACTCTCATTGCATTCTTTACATTTGCATCCATGCAGTTTAAAGATGTTATCGGACAGGAGCACCTGAAGAATGAGTTGACGGAATTGATGCGGGAAAATCGCCTGGCTCATGCCATGCTGCTATTGGGAAAAGAAGGGGCGGGTGGTTTGCCTTTGGCGCTGGCTTTTGCACAATATATTGTTTGTGAGAAGGCTAACGGCGTTCCTAAAGACCCTGGGCCATCGCTGTTTGGTGATGACCTGCCGGCTGCTCAGCCGGAAGCATTAACCGATGCCTGCGGTGTTTGCCCTTCCTGCCAAAAAGCTGCAGAATTAGCCCATCCTGATATTCATTTTAGCTATCCGGTTGTGACCAAAAAAGCCGGAACGCCGCCTATAAGCGCCGATTATATTAGTGAATGGCGCGAATTCGTTAAAAGCTACCCTTACGGAAATGTATACGACTGGCTGCAATTTATAGGTGCAGAAAATAAACAGGGAAATATCACCGCCAACGAGTGTAATGATATTATCAGGAAACTGAACCTCAAGAGCTTCGAAGGCGGCTATAAAGTACTGGTAATGTGGCTACCCGAGTACCTGGGGAATGAGGGAAATAAATTATTGAAACTCATTGAAGAGCCGCCTGAAAAGACTGTATTTTTATTGATAGCTGAGAATGAAGGGCAGATTTTACAAACGATCCTGAGTCGTTGTCAATTGATAAAGGTACCCTTGCCGGGAGATGCCGAAATAAAAGAAGCCCTGGTGAGTCGCAACAAGGCGGACGAAACCACCGCAGCGCGTGTTGCTGCCATCAGCGAAGGCAATTACCGGGAGGCCCTGCAGATCATGCAGCACTCTGACGAAGATTGGCAGAATTTATTGCGTGACTGGTTGAATAGTATTATGAAAACCGGGCCGGTGGCCCAGTCGAAATGGGTAGATGAAATCGGGCAGGTGGGACGTGAAGGTCAAAAACAGTTTTTACGGTATTTTAACCACCTGTTACAGCTGGCTTTAAGATTGCAGGTGATGCCGGAACTGGCTCAGCAGTATCCGGACAAAGAGCGGGACTTTGCGTTGCGTTTGAATAAGATCACCAGTATTGAACAGCAACAGGCGATCATAGAAGAGCTCGATCATGCGGCATATTATATAGAAAGAAACGCAAATGGTAAGATGCTGTTCATGGCTCTTACTATTAAAATATATCATATCATTCAGGACAATGTTGTACTTTTGAATGAATGAGGTAGCAGGTTTTGAGGAGTTAAATAATTTTTTTGAGGAAAGCGGATCGTGTGGAGGGGAAGGGAAAATGCGTGCATTTTAATCTTACTTTTAGGTAAGATATTCATAATAAACTGATTTACAGTTTTTTATTTTTAAGTACACAGGGCTTGTATCCTGAATGTATTTCGTTGTACGCCATATTTCTGCCTGCACTTTTCCGTTTATTATAATTTACAAACAATGGGTTGTACAAGTTGTGGTACTGCTAATGGCAGCAAGCCGGGTGGTTGCAAGAGCAACGGGGGCTGTAGCACGGGTGGCTGCAATCGTATGAATACGTACGACTGGTTACGCAATCTGCCAATTGCAGATATGGACAGTCACTGTAACGTTGTGGAGGTGAGCTTTAATAAAGGAACAAGAAAGGACTTTTTCAGGAATACGACGGTTCATTTTTTTGAAAAGGGAGACCTGGTTACTGTAGAAGGAGTGAGCGGAGTGGATGTGGGTGAAATTTCATTGACAGGTGAAATTGTACGCCTGCAAATGAAAAAGTATGGAGTAAAAGAAGGCAATCCTGACATGAAAAAAGTGTTAAGGCTGGCCACGGATAGAGACCTTGAACAGAGGGTCATTAATAAACAAAGAGAGCCCGAAGCAGTGATCAGAAGCCGGGCAATAGCACGCCAGCTCAAACTGGATATGAAAATAAGCCAGGTAGAAATGCAGGCTGACGGCAGGAAAGCAACCTTTTACTATATAGCGGATGGCCGTGTAGACTTTAGGGAGCTGATTAAAGTGTATGCTACAGAATTTAAAGTAAAGGTAGAAATGCGCCAGATCGGCGCCCGGCAGGAAGCAGGCAAAGTGGGAGGTATAGGAAGCTGTGGCCGCGAGTTATGTTGTGCTACATGGCTTACCGAATTCAAATCAGTAAATACCTCTATTGCGCGTTACCAGAATCTTTCTATCAATCAAACCAAATTAAGTGGACAGTGCGGGCGTTTAAAATGCTGCCTGAACTACGAGCTGGATACTTACCTGGATGCCTTACAGGGTTTCCCCAATGACTGCGACCAGCTGGAAGTAGCAAAAGGAAGAGCTTACCTGATTAAAAAGGACATTTTCAAAAATCTGATGTGGTATTCATTGCCTGACAGCAACAAGCAATACCCGTTAACTATAGAAAGGGTTAGAAAAATTAAATCCTTAAACCGCCAGAATATTGTTCCTGAAGAACTGGAAGCGGTTGAGGTGGTATCTACCAAGCCCAAAGAGGTAGAGCCTGCATTTGTAGATGTGGTAGGACAGATTTCATTACGTAGCCTGGAAAGAGCGGATAAAAAACGTAAGCAGCAACGCAGAGGCGGTCCACCGCAAGGTAACCAGGCTGTGGCTGCCAACCAGGGCGGCGGACAGCAGGGTCAGCAGCAAAAACAAGGGCAAAGCAGGGGAAATAACCGGCCGCAACATCAGCAGCGTAATGCCGGCAATAAACCGCAGCATCAAAACCAGCAAAGAAAAAGGGAAAATAACAACAAGCAGGGCAACTAAGATTCAATAATAACTACAGCTGCAGCAATATTTTTAAGGTGGCTGATGGATATCTTTACTCTGGTGAGATCGATTTGTTGAAGAGTTTTGGCTGTTTCTCCTTTTAAATGAATTTCGGGTTTGCCGGCGTCATCCCCCAAAATAAGGATTTCATTATAAGCAGTGCCGTTGGCCCAGCCGGTGCCCAATGCTTTAAATAAGGCTTCTTTTGCCGCAAACCGGGCGGCATAGTGTTCATACTTATGCGTTTTGGGCTCACAGTATTCAATCTCCTCCTGCCCGAAAACCAGTTCTCTGAAGCCCTGTTCTTTTTCTATTTTTTGCTGAACACGCTCCACTTCAATTACATCTAATCCGATACCGGTAATCATTTTTCAATTCGAGGTTTAAAGGTTCAAAGTTTAAGGTTCAAGTTTACAGTTCAAGGTTTAAAGTTTAGGATTCTAACTACTGAATCATGAATTTCTGAACTTTAAACATTTACGGAACCGGGTCGTAGCCACTTCCTCCCCAGGGATGGCAACGGGAAATTCTTTTTACAGACAGCCAGAATCCCTTAAAAATGCCATATTTTTTAAAAGCCTGTAAAGAATAATGAGAACAGGTAGGTGTATACCTGCATTTGGGTCCCAGCCAGGGCGAAATCACCCATTGGTATATTTTGATGAGACCAATAAAAGGCCAGCTAAGTATTTTCAGGAACTGCCGCATGTAAGGCTTTCTGTAATTTTTGTAAAACTACTCCAACATTTTCATAAATATCCTTGTATTGGGGCAATTCTCTTCCGGTATAAAGCAAAAACAATGATAGGTCCAGGGGATGGTCCTGCACATAGTTTTTCAAATCATGCTGTTGTAACCGGTATGCTTCCCTTAGTAATCTTTTAATGCGGTTGCGATCAACAGCGTGCTTAAAATTTCTCGTAGTTAAACCTACGCCGCATTTAACATCAGCGGTCTCATTTTTTTCTGCCAGGTACACCAACCGAAGATCTTTGGTGCGTACACTTTTTCCTTCAGTAAAAACCTGTTGCAGCTTTTTCCGGCTTTTGAGACGCTGCGATTTTGGAAAAATATGAGTAGGCATTATTGAAGTACGTGCATTTATTGCAGCTGTAAAGATATAAAACATGCAACATTCCTGCGGACGGAATTGATGTATAAGGCAATAGCGCGTGAGGGCACGCGCTATTATTAATAGTATATGTATGGAATCTGCCTGTATATGAACCTTGCAAAATAGTAAACCACAAGCGCGCAGCTCTATAAAAACATGCCGCCGGATGCTTCAATTCTTTGTGCGGTTACCCAGCTCATTTCAGGCATACAAAGTGATGCAATGAGACCGCCAATATCATCGGGTAAGCCCACCCTGCCTAAAGCTGTTTGAGAAGCAATAAAAGAGTTGAGTTGCTGGTTATCTCTCACAATGCCACCTCCGAAATCCGTTTCTATAGCACCGGGCGCTACTATGTTTACACGGATACCACGGGCGCCCAGTTCTTTTGCCTGATAGCGGGTTAGTGTTTCCATGGCGCCTTTCATTGCTGCGTAGGCTGAATAGCCGGGTGTTGCAAACCTGGCTAAGCCGCTGGATATATTGATAATGCTTCCTCCATCGTTTAATAATGGGAGCATTTTTTGTGTTAGGA
>JBCNOR010000212.1:0-8058 GCA_039593785.1 Niabella sp.
GTCAGCAACACCTTATCCCTTGCGCTGTCATATAATTGATAGCGCAATAAATCGCTTAGCTTCATTAATACCTGTGAGGCTTTTTCGGGATCTTTTTTAGTTAGCACATTGGCATTATTCAGCATATTAAACAAAAAATGCGGGTTGATCTGGTTTTTCAACTGTTCCAGCTCGGCAGAAGTTTTAGATTGTTCCAGCTCGTAAATCAATAACCTATCCGTCATTCCTTTCTGGAACAACTTTATGGAAGAAGAAGCCGCTAACAACAACAAGGTAAGGAATGAAAACAATGGAATATTCAGCCCATGGGCTTTATTGAAAGGATTAAAGAAATACCCCACGGTTGCTACTATAACCAATATGCCAATTACAGATAAACAGTATTCAAGATTCCTGTTGCGGAACAAAAGCCCCGGCACCAGTACATACATATTTACATAGAATACGATAATAAAATATACAAATATCGCTGCCGGACTTGCTATTACTGATGTGCTGTTATATAACACAATGCCTATAAAACCAATGAGCATCAGGTGGCGGAATACCCGGAGGCGGGGCGAAACCAGGAAACGGAAAAACCTGTTTTCGCTGATATGCTGATGAGAAATAAAATCATTCATGTGCCAAGTTGTATAGAACAAACTTAGCATTTAAAGCCATCACCCGGCCCGGTTTTATACGAAAGCCATTACTTTTTATACGAAAGCCGGAAGCTACCCTGAACAACAAAACAGGAAATATATTTTGTAGGCCTCCGGCATGCTTTGCTATAAAAGATAGCGTGTTTGGTATAAATAAAAAAAAGGCGCTTACCCAAAGAAATAGTTTTGAGTTCAAATTGTAATTGTTGACTTGATTTTTAAAAGATGAAATACAAGATCATTTATACACTGCTGCTCATTATCAATACATCCCTGCTTTACTCACAGGACAAGGTAACATTGAGCGGAACAGTCACCATAAAAACAAATACCGAAACCATAATCGGCGCCAGTATTTTCATTCCTGAAGTAAAAGCATCAACCATTACCAATGCCTATGGCTTTTACTCTATTACCCTTCCTAAAGGAGAGTACACAATTATTATCAGCTATGTAGGTTTTGAAACCATTGAAGAACGCATCATTCTTACCTCAAACACGAAGAAAGACTTTTCGATGCCTGAGAAAAGTAAAACCTTAGACGAAGTAGTGGTAAAATACAATAGCTCCGTAAGCAATATCCGGAAACCTGAAATGAGTGTAAACAAGCTCTCTGTTTCCACTATTAAAAAGATGCCGGCTGTTATGGGCGAAACAGATATCCTGAAAGCCATTCTCCAGCTTCCGGGCGTGTCTAACGCACAGGAGGGAGCAACAGGCTTTAATGTCAGGGGCGGTTCCGTTGATGGCAATCTGATATTGTTGGACGAGGCTGTTGTATATAATACTTCACACCTGTTTGGCTTTTTTTCGGTTTTTAATGCTGACGTAATCAAAGACCTGAAATTGTATAAAGGCGGCATACCTGCTCATTTCGGAGGACGCACTTCTTCCGTTCTGGATATTTATCAAAAAGAAGGAAATAATAAAGAGTATCATATAACAGGTGGTATTGGTGCGGTTGCAAGCCGGTTACTGGCGGAAGGCCCTATAGTAAAGGAAAAAAGTTCGTTCGTAGTTGCAGGTCGTGCCTCCTATGCCCATTTGTTTCTGAAACTGGCTGACAACCCCAACGCTGTTTCTTTCTACGATTTGAATGCTAAATTAAATCATAAGATCGATGACAATAACCGGGTATTTCTTTCAGGGTATTTCGGAAAGGACAATATGAATTTCAGCAATTTTTTCAGTAATAATTATTCCAACTCATTCTTTAATCTTCGCTGGAATCATATCTTTTCCGATAAGTTTTTTTCAAACGCATCAGTAATCTACAGCAGATACAATTACGGTTTAAAGATAAAATATGTGGGTATCGATTGGGCCTCAGACATCCGCAATTTCAATTTCAAGTATAATTTCAACCATCACCTGTCTGATAAGCTGATTTTAAACTATGGCCTCAATTCTATCTATTATCAATTCAATCCCGGCACTATAAAGCCGATGACACCTGCATCGCCTGTCAATGCCGACCAGATTGAAAAAAAATATGCATGGGAAAATGCGTTATATGTCAGTGCCGAGCATCAGGTATCGGATAGATTATCCTTGAATTACGGGCTAAGGTATAGTAACTTTCAAAGGTTGGGAGAACAGCATGTAAACAGGTATGCCAATGACCAGGCGGTAGTTTTCAACCCCGAGTTACAAATTTATGAGGAGGGAAAACCCACGGGTACCACCCATTATAATAAAAACAGGAAGATTATTGACTTCGGAAATCTTGAACCCCGTTTAGCGCTTTCGTATGTGATTAACGACGACCAGTCTGTTAAGGCAAGCTATAACCGGATGAGCCAGTATATCCATTTAATTTCCAATACCGCTTCCGTTTCCCCACTTGATATCTGGGCGCCGAGCGACCAATACCTGAAACCCGAAATTCTTGACCAGGTGGCATTGGGCTATTTCAGAAATTTCGGCAACGGGAAATATGCCCTGGAAGCAGAAGCTTTTTACAAGACCACTCAAAACAAGGCAGACTATATTGACGGCGCTGAACTGATTGCCCACAAAGCCATAGAACAGGTATTGCTAAACGGAGAAGCCAGGGCTTATGGACTTGAAGTGATGCTGAAGAAAAATACCGGGAAACTAACAGGCTGGCTTTCTTACACGCTTTCAAGGGCAGAGCAGCGCACGCCAGGAAGAAATGCCGAAGAGCCGGGCATCAACAACGGCAAATGGTATCGCGCTAACTACGACAAAACGCATAATCTTTCGCTAACGGCCGCTTATCAACTGACGAAGAAATGGAATTTCGGCGGCATTTTTACCTATCAAACCGGGAAAGCAGCAACCTACCCTATCGGCAAATACGAATACCAGGGCATTACAATAGCTAATTACGGGGCGCGGAATATCAATTCGCTTCCGGCTTACCATCATCTCGACCTGTCGGCAACTTATACCCCAAAGCCCGAAAGTAAAAAAAGATGGAAGGGTGAATGGGTGTTTAGCATCTACAATATTTACGGCAGAAATAATGCTGCATCCATTATGTTTGAACAAAACAGGGAAACAGGATTAAGCGAAGCAAAAAGAATTTCGATTTTCGGCATTGTGCCGGGTGTTACTTACAATTTCAGATTTTAACGATAATAACAGGAACATGAAAAATATACTTAAATACCTGGCTGTTTCCTGCTGTATTCCTCTATTGTGCTGTACAAAAGTTGTAGACGTGGATTTAGAGACAGCCGAGCCAAAACTGGTAATTGACGCATCCATAGATTGGATAAAAGGCACAGCAGGCAATGAGCAGCGTATCAATCTCTCCACCACAACCGGGTACTATAGCCTGTCTTTCCCAACGGTTTCGGGAGCAGCTATAACGGTTACCAACACGGCAAATACCGTTTTTCATTTTATTGAAAATCCAGGAACAGGATCTTACAGATGTTCCGATTTTAAGCCGGTTATCGGGGAAACCTACACGCTAAAAGTGATTTTAAACGGGGAAGTGTATACGGCTACCGAAACCTGTGTAGGTACGCCAGTCATTGAACATACTATTGCACAAAATAATACCGGAGGAATGGGCGGCGATGAAATTGAGATCACTTACTACTACCAGGACAATGGCAACGAGGAAAATCACTACCTTCATCGTATCCAATCACCTGTATCAAAGTTCCCCGACTATAAAGTTCAGGATGATCAAAACAGCCAGGGCAAGCTGATGCAGGAATATTTTTCAGATAAGGATCTGAAAACCGGAGACCCGATCAACATCAGGCTATATGGCATTTCCAGGAGGTATTATGATTATTTCAGGAAATTATTGGCGGCATCGGGGGCTGAGTCTGGTCCGTTTCAAACAACCCCTGGTAGCGTTCGGGGGAATATTATCAACCAAACCCATCCCTCAAATTTCGCTTATGGATACTTCAGGCTATCAGAAGTAGACATAAAGAATTATACCATACAATAATTCACCAGCCTGCTACTGTCTAAAGCAGGCCATTAACGCACGCGTATCTATCAATACACACGCTTCAAGGTACTGGCCTACGTTAGCTATAGATTTCCATTTCGGCTATTAATTCTAGTTTATTATCGGTTGCCGGAGGTGAATTTTTAACGTTTCACCTGGCTTGGAGCAATACCGAACTTTTTTTTGAATGCATTACTAAAATGCTGCAATGAACAGTATCCCAGCTCAAACGCTATTTCGGTAGCTTGTTTTTTGCCTTCAAACAGATTATTTTTTGCCAGATCCAAACGTAGATCAGATAGATAGGAAAAAGCTGTTTGATTATATATTTCTTTAAACCCCCTCTTTAATTTATATTCATTGATGCCCGCTACTTTTGCCAATTCAACCAGAGTAGGTGGCGACTCTATATTTTTCACCAAATAATCACGGGCAAATATAATTCGCTCTTTATCGTAATCATGCTTGATGTATTCCGATTTTAAATTTTGAAATTTATTAAAGGATTCCGCTTGCAAAACGAGCAGCTCAATGGTTTTTGAAAGAAGAAATAGCTTCTTTAGCCCGTTTGAATAATCGCAATTCAAAATTGAATGAATGCAGGTCTGCAAGGGAAGGTCTATATTCAGATTAGAAATAGAAAAAGCAACAGGTGTTCCGGAAACTATCTTGTCAGTGAACCGCTTAAGGGCTTCATTTCCCTCCTTAGATATCTTTAAAAAAGAATCCTTTGCAAACTGAATCATAAATGATTTGGTTTGCAATTCATCAAGCTTCATTTTACCTTCGGCATTGGTACCGTAAAATAAATTATGCTGGTTCCCGTTCAGCTCAAAGGAGTTGCTCATTCCATCCTGCTTTATTGACGTTCGTCCCTGCAGGTTAAAATGCATGGTCACCAGTTCCTCATCTCCTTTCCAATCCAGCTCGGTAGGTTTATCAAGACCGGTTTCGGAATACAGGATCCTGATACCGTCAAAAAACCATTGTTTCGCCGTTAACCGGCCATGAGGAATATCTATCTTAAAGGTATCTTCTTTAAAGTCGTGATCGCTAAGGTCGTTTTTATCGAAAGTCTTTTTAAAAGCCTTATCATCATTTTTTATTTCAAATCCCATTGCTCCTGAATTTACCAGTTTAGCTCCCTTATTTGCAAGCTCATTTTTTGACAGCTCAATATTTTTACCCTATAAAATTACAGGTATAATGTATGGAAAATATGTTTAAATATTCAAAAGCTACGCGTTGGCTGTTTTATGCTATCTGCGCTTACTTTGTAATGAACGGCGCGCAAATATGGGAAACGGCTTTAATGGTTCCCGCATGGACAGCAGCCCCACCCTCTTCCCTGATCTTTTTTCAAAAGCCCTATGGGATGGATTTTAAAGTGTTCTGGATAGTAATACATGGAATACACGAATTGATATTTATTATCGCTTTGGTTTTTAACTGGAAGATAAGAAAACGAAGACATTTCATTTTATTGATTCTCGTGGGACATATTGCAGTCAGGGTATGGACACTTATATATTTCGCGCCAACGATCATCGGGTTCCAGCAATTACCCTATAGTAACACCGTGGATGCATTCTTACAGGAAAAAGCCTCCCTATGGCGCAATTTGAATTATGTGAGAGTGACCCTATTTTTTGCGCTAAACATTTTACTCGTACCCGTATTAAAATTAAAAGAGAAAGACAATGAATAGTACAGCAATTATAATAGGTGCAGGTGTTGCAGGTCCTATACTGGCTTTGCAGCTGAAAAAAGCAGGTTGGGAAGCCGAGGTATTTGAATCGAGATCTGAAGAAAATACAAAAGAGGGCGCTTTCCTGGGTCTTGCCCCTAATGGACTGAATGTATTGAAAGAGTTTGTTGATCTGAGGCTGCTCAAAGAAGACTATACCCCAGGCTCAATGAAGTTTTTTAACTCAAAGGGAAAGCAGATAGCCGAATTGGGTACAGCTTATCAGCAGGAAAAATATGGTGTAGAGACCATTCAGATAAAAAGGGCCAACCTTAATAAACTCGCCCGGAGCGCCGCAAAAGCTGCAGGCATCAAAATAGTGTACGATAAAAAGTTGGTCAGGTATGAAGAAACAAAAGACCAGGTCATTGCACACTTTGCTGATGGCACTTCGGCCACCGGAGGTATTATGATCGGCTGTGATGGAATGTTTTCTGAGCTTAGAAGCCAATTGTTCCCGGAAACATCGGTGCTTAAGTACACCCGGCTTATCTCTACCGGAGGTTATGCCCATGTACCCGGGCTGTCAAAACCGCTGGATTCTATACAAATGACCTTTGGCGAAAGAGGTTTTTTTGCTTATTCGGTTTCTGACCGCGGCGAGGTCTGGTGGTTCAATAATTATTACAGAGAACAACAGCCCAAGCCAAAGGAAATAGAGAAAACGCTGAAAGCAGAAATTCAGAACCACCTGATACATGTCCATAAAAACGATGATCCTTTATTTTCCCAAATAATTAAAAATAGCCATGAGATCATCGCCTATCCTATTTACGATGTGCCCAGGCTTGCTCAATGGTACAAAGGCAGGGTGTGCCTTATTGGAGACGCCGCACATGGAATCTCTCCACATATCGGGCAGGGAGCATCATTAGCATTGGAAGACACGGTTGTAATGGCCGGATTGTTAAAATCACATAGCGACTACAAAACTGCCTTTCAGGCTTTCCAGGCCGTGCGCCAGGCCAGAGTAGAAAAAGTAATAAAAAGTGCAAGAAAAGTAGGTAATACCAAAACAAAAACCAATCCAATAGCAGCCTGGTTCCGCGACCATTTGATCGGCTTCTTTATCAATAAACAAATTCAACAGCTTGACTGGATTTACGGCTGGACCTACTCCGATAAGGATAACGGAACAGCGATCTAAAACCAGGTATGTTAACGTGTAAAGAAATGTATCTTCCTTTATTAATAAAATAGTCAAACAAGTATAGCCGGCGCATCCGGCTTCATCAAAGCTTTACTGTACTAGTACGGCGCTGTTGGAGCATGTGTTAGCATCATTCAGCATTTAGGGCTAATTTCGCGAACCTCACTCAAGTTTACGCTAACAACAACTCATAGGAAATAACGATAAACTTTATAAGGTGAAAGAATTAATAAATAAAATGAAGAATACAATTGCCATATTTTTGATAACCGCGTTTTTCTTCCAGGCCTGCGCTAGCAAAACGGAAAAGAAAACCACATCAACAACGCAGGACATTGCAAAAGACAGTATCCTTGCAAAAACAAGCAAGGAAATTCCCCGTACCGAAACGGACCTGATAGTAGCACTTCCCGTACGGCATTTTCCTGTAACAGACAGTACCAGCTTCGACGATTTTGAAAATTCCGGGATACCTGACACAGGTTTTCTGAAACGGATAAATTTTGATCCGAGGCGTAAGGATGCGACCCATTTCAGGCTCAACTATCAACTACCTTTTTCCGATAACTTTACTTCCGTTGTGGTTACCTATCAATGCGGAGAACACGAGCTGTTTACCACATTGATCACCATCAATAAAGAAAATAAAATAATTGATAAGCTGGAAATTGCCTACGATGAAGTTGCAGAATCCGCTTTCAGCAAAACAAGTAAAATAGAAAAAGATAAAATAATGGTAACCAGCTCAAATTGGATGAGCGAACAACCTGTTTTTGAAACCGAAACATATATTTTAACAAGTGATGGTAAATTTAAAAAGGAATAGGCACTGATATCATTAAGCATATCTAAGAACATACAGAAAGCCTGGAAAAGGCAGCTAATAGTACAACTGAGCATTTATGTTCAGGAGTAGGTATCCAGATCTTTATGGTTTTAGTGTATACCATGCATAATGTTCGAAGCATGATAAAAAAAATCAGCAAACATGTCGCATCTTATTTGAAAGTTTGAACAGTTACACCTGCATAACCTCAACGGCAGAGAGATGCTCTCAGAACCTGCGTAAATAATCAAG
>JBCNOR010000213.1:0-8031 GCA_039593785.1 Niabella sp.
ATATCCTCAGGTTGTATTCAGTAACGGTTACCGGATCTTACAGGTATTTAGAGGTACTTTTCCATGACAGCTATATTCCTGTTACCTATCGTTAACCGCTGAATTATTGACCAACCTAATTTCTGATACATGGGCTGGGCTGTATGAGTAAACAAATAGATCTTCCCGAATGCCAGGTTACGGCAATGATCCTGTATCTGTTTGCAAAGACCAATGCCATAGCCGCGGCCTCTTTCGCCGGGTATGGTGTACACCTGGGCCAGCCATTTCCTGTATACGTTTAGCTCTGGTTTATGATTGAGCAAAGCAACATGATCGTAAACACCACCTGTAGCAACCGCTCTGCCATTTACAGAAAGGATCATTTGAAACTGGTGACTATCGGCGGTTACAGCACGTAAATTACGAACTGTATCTGCTACAGGTATGCCCCATTCTGCCTCGTACCAGGCTGCGATTAACGCTAATAGCCCGTGGTCATCAGAAGCTACCAGTTTAATGTCAATATGATTCATTGCGCTAACTGCCGGGTTATTGAATATTTTGAAGTGTAGTAGTGGAAGCGGTGTTGGTTACTACCTTTTTAATCTCCCCGGTAGGTAATGGTATAATGGATACCAGGGCTGCTTCGGATTCCTGCTTTACCATACCTACACCATGTGCCATCCAAACGGTTATTTTTTCATTACCGTTGGCCGTTTCCTGTGTTTGACCAACCCTGGTAGTAATCGTTATGGCCACTTCATACGAAAAGCGGCTGCACACAAAAGAACCGGCAGGAACTTTGATAGTTTCTACTTTGCCCGTTCCCGTTATATGTACTATTTCCTGCTTAACAGAACCCTGATTGCCATTGCTTGTATATTCTATCAATTGCTCCTGAACCTGGGGACCAGAGATAGTAATCTTACTGCCGTCTTTTAAGGCATTATCCATTACCAGGTATGCAGGGTAACCGCTCACTACAGCTTTTGTCACCCTAACATTAGGTATCTGGTTAAATAAGGCTACATACTGGTACCAGGCATCCGGTACTTTTATTTCGGTATACGTTTTGCCACCTGTAACAAACAGGTTATTGTTAAGGGTCATCGATGCGCCGCTTGCCTCGACTACCGACTTCAGGTTGTAAACAGTAATGCCCGACGAATCCCTGGTACCGGTAACGCTCTGCGTGACGGTACCACCAGCGCCTCCGTCACTTTCGACGCTATAAATATACTTCCTGTTTCCGCCGGGAATAAAGCCCGAAGTCTTACCGGGATTTTGCGGGTCATCCAGATCTTCCATGTCCGGTTCGCAACCGGTACCTATACTGATCATTAAAAAGAAAGCTATCCCCAGGCGAATGCCCTTGTTAACTGATGGACTATACATGATTGTTACATTTTTACTTTACGCACAAATGTAACAAGGAGCATATGCCTGTTGAAGAACCGGCGACGTAAACCAGCCTTTGTCGCCCGACAACAGGATTGATAGATGTTTGTCTATTTTAATATAGCCCTGTTCTAAACATGGTAATGATTACTATGCTTATTACACGTTTCTGAAAAGCAGGTAGGCTATTACCAGTGTAATAAAAATATTAAAGGTTTGCGCACCCAGGAAAGCCAGTAAAGGTTTGCGGTTATGGCTCCCGAATAAGTCTTTAAAATTGGTTTCAAGCCCGATGCAGGTAAAAGCTAAGGCAAACCAAAAGCCCTGCATACTTTTTAGCTGTGGCTTTACCGCTTCGGTAACCTCGCTGCTTACAAAAAAAGAAAAAATAACAGATACCAGTATAAAACCCAATACGAATTTGGGAAAGCGCTCCCATATAATTTTAAGCGTGGGCTTCTCCTGCTCACTGACATCCTTTTTGGTGTAAGACCAGTAAATAGAAATAGCAAAAGCAGCTATACCTAACAGTACATTCTGGGAGAACTTTACAATCGTACTTATTTTTAACGCTGTTTCGCCTACCAAGGTACCGGATGCCACTACAGCGCCCGTTGTATCAATGGTGCCCCCCAGCCAGGCGCCGGTCACTTCTTCACTCAGGCCTAATTGATGTGCGATCCATGGCATAAAGATCATCATGGGTACCGCAGTGATCAATACCAGGGAAACCACCAGTGATAATTTTTTAGAATCACCTTTAATAGCACCGGATGTAGCAATTGCTGCAGACACCCCGCAAATAGATACAGCGCTGGACAGCATCATGCTCAGTTCCTTATCTACTTTCATTTTCTTGCAGAGCCAGAAGGAGAAATACCATACAGACAGTACCACCAACAGGGACTGGATCAGGCCCAGAGAACCGGCCTTCAGAATATCAGAAAATATAACACTGATCCCTAATAAAACAAGACCAATTTTAACGAAAAACTCCGAAGAGAGTGATTGATAGAACCATTCGGGTAGCTTTACCAGGTTGCGGATCAACAGGCCTAAGAACAAACAGAAGATCACCGTTTCGAGGTTCAGCGTTTTAATACCTTCGTAACCACCCGCAATAGATGCCAGTATGGTAATGAGATAGACTACGGGCAAGGACCGGGCAATTCCTTTAACCGGTTTGCCCATTAAAACAGCCCCCGCTATCGCCGTACCGTATACAAACAGGAACAGGATCAATATCTTCAAAAAATTCTCAGCAGACAACACACCTGACAGCAGGCCCGGAGCATCAGCCCATTTAAAGGTGGGAGCCGCCAGCCGGAGCCCGAAAACAGTAACAATAATAATGAAGAAGCCGATAACAACCGCCGACCAATCTTCAGTAAGTACACTTGATTTTTTCATATTCATCGTTTCGCGGAACCTGTTTCCTGGTTCCCTCTATTTATTTTTTGTTAAGTAAAGGATGCTGATGATCACTCTTATTTAATACGATATAAAGAGAATCTTTCCGGTCATCCATTCCTTTTAATATAATGGTTTTGGAATTGGGGCGTGTAAACTCCAGTACCATTTTTTCTTCCCTGTGATAACGGTTCTTATTCATCAATTGAAGCACCTGGTTCACGGTGTCCGCTTCATAATAATAAAATACCCTACCCTGCATTCCTGCAAACTCCCAGTCTATTTTTACATCCCTCGGCCATTTCGATTCTTTTGAAAATGTTCCGTCGGCTTCAAGATGGTATCTTCTCAGATCCCCTCTCCAATCGAAATGCAGTCTTCCGTCGTAAGGCTCTCCCACCCTGGGATAGCTGCCTGCCGAAAACATGGCCATCTGTTGCGGTTTATTTACATACCGCACTCCCATCGAAGACCATTTTTCAAAAATCACATCCTGCCACCTGGCTGTATCCAAAGGATTATAGGGATGTACTACCCCATTCCGTTTAAATAAGCTCACCTCGTATATACCACTTACATCTGCCAATCCCGGTGTATTGGGCAGTTTATAAAAATCATTCGTTCTCACCGCCTTTACTTCATACCAGGCAAATAAAGCTACCAAAACAAAATTAAATACCAGTTTTAATCCCGTACGTATCCAACGCTGCCATTTATTCAATACCGGGTAATAAACGGGTACGAGAGCATTCTCCTCTTTAATCAATACGCGATAAATATAGGGAAGATATTGCCATAAAACGAATAAAGCCAACAGCGCCATTAAAGCGCTGGGCACATGCTCTCCAATATCATAAGCATGGTTCGATACGGCTATATTGCCAAATACCACAAAAGCCAATGCCGCACCAATAGCCGTAGTACGCCTGAACAACAGTAAAAATCCTGCTATAAACTCGGCAAAGCCCAGCCATACTTCGTATACAGGTGCAACGCCTAGCACCTCCCAGTACAATCTTTTCACCAAAAAATCGATCAGGTTGGTATTCCATATGGCCTCAAACTGTTCGGGCATTTGCATTACAAACAATTTCTTATACCCCCAGCTAATGCCTGCATAGGCTACACGATAACGGGCAAAAACGATCACCAGGTAATAAAGATCATGATAGGAAGGTCTTTTTTTATCCAGCCAGGTCCAAACCAGTGCGCCTAAAAGCGCAATTCCCAAAACTAATAACCAATTAATATAGCTGGCCGGACCGAAGAAGCCGCTCTCCGAATATACATTTAAGAACTGCGGGTTAAAAAAAGCCGCCAACTCGGTCAAATGCCGGTAGTTTAAATTGAGCCAATCAAAATGAAGCAGCATCATGTAGTAACCATAATCGGTAGGTACGCTCATGATCGTAAAAAAAATGAAGGCACAACGAAAAACAAATTTCTGTTTTCCGGTCCAGGCTTTCTTAAACGCCGGCTCAATATTGCTTATGGGCTGCTGTACCGTTGATATACCGTCTTTCATATCAGTTATTGCTAGGGTGTCCAGGTATTTTTTCGACTACGATCCTGGTATACCAGGTATTGTTTAGGGCGCTTTATTAACAACATCGATATGGGCTGCCCGTATTCATTATTACCGTTCAACAGTATTTCATTTTCATTGGGACGTTCGTAATGAAGTTGCAGTACCTGTTTTTCGTATACTTTATTCTTGTTCTTCAGCGTCAATATCTTATTAATGCTGTCTATCTCATAATAAAAATGTCTTCTTCCGCCACCGGTGCCTGCAGACTCATAGGTTCTGTCTATATCTTTATATTGCTTGCCCCGGCCAGCCTCTCCGTGTATATCGAAAGTATTGAAAACAGTAAAAGACAGTGTAGACCATTTTTCCAGCGTCACATCCTGCCAGCGCAAAGAATCTAGCGGAGCGTAAGGAACTACCGTATCATTTACTTTAAAGTCTGCAACAGTATAAAGTCCCCTGGCATTAGTCAGCCCGGGATTCTGAGGAACTTTATACGAATCATTACGATAATTATCCAAATGCAGGTAAGCGCTTACTACAAAGAAGAATAAAAAAATAAAACTTTTAAAGGCAATCCGAAACCATTTTTCCCAGGGCTTGCTAAATGGATAATAAACTATTTTGAGTGCAGTGTTTTTTTCATGAACGATCAGGTTCCATATAGGCGGTAAATACCTCCATAGCACAAAAGCTCCGCCTATTATATAAAAGGATGCCAATAAGTGAATTCCCCCATCATAAGTATGATTCGCCAGGGCGATTACGCCAACCATGGCAATACTTAAAGCAGCTCCTATAGCCCTGGTTGGCCTGAAAAAAAGCGTAACCATAATTACCAGCTCCGCATAACCGGCATAGCGTTCAAAATTATGAACAAAGCTAAACTGTATCCAATACAACTTTTGCGCTACAAAGTCCCCGAAAGGCGTATTTAATTGCGTCAACGCCAGCTCAGGCATCTGCGATGGAAAGATCTTTGAAAAAGTAAGTCCCTGTAACCTTACGATCATGGCATAGCTGACCAGCACTTCCAGGAAATAGTAGAGCTGGTTATAATTTTTAGACTTCCGGTCCAGGAATGTCCATATAAAAGCCCCCGCTACTCCCAGTACCAATGCTATGAACCAGTTGATATAGCTCCAGGCGCCATACTCTCCTGTTTCAGGATAGATCACATAATCATACTGCTTCTTCTCCGGCGCGCCTCCGGTATCATTACCCCCGGGCCTTTTGGTGGCTACTTCAATGATCTTAAAACTCGATCCGCTTAAAGAACCCATATCTCTGATATGCAGATGCTTCCAGTCGGTAGTCACCCATTTCTGGTAATACTTTGCATCCGTTGGAATGATCATGATCAAAAAGAAAACAAAACATATACGGAATATAAATTTTTGAGACGGGCTCCACACCCCTGATCCGGTGTAATTGATTTCATTCCCTGTAGTCATGGCATTATAATTTAACGGGTTTACGTCTTCCTTCAAACAACAGGTATTTTCTATTGATCTTGTTGAGTTCGGCATAAATGGAGTCATTGTGCTGGTTTACTCCTTTTATAATGATGGTGTCACTGCCCAACAGCCGGTAAGTCAGTTGAAAAGTTTCTTCCTTATGATTCTTGTTTTTATTAGCAAGAGACAATTGATGATGGATGGTGTCCAAACTGTAGGAGAAATAACGCCTTCCACCCACACCAGCTGACTCAAAGTTTCTTTCGTGATCATTATCGGTAAACTGATCTCCTAACCCATTATCTATAACAATAGGCTTTGCTGTTTTAATGCTTAGTGTAGCCCATTTTTCAAAAACTACATTCTGCCAACGGTTAAGGTCGGTTGCTGAATAAGGTATCTCCTGGTTATTCCATTTAAATATCCTTACATTATAAAACCCGTAGGCTCCGGGTAACCCTTTTGCTGCGGGATATTTATAAGGAGCTGTTGTATAGTTATGATACGCAGCTACACCCATCCATATAATAAAAATGGCAATCAAAGGGCGGGCTATCTTTTTCAGCCATTTTTCTTTCGTATTAAAAACAGGACGATAACTATTGGCTATAGTATATTTACGGGCCACCAGCAGATTGTAGAGCCGCGGCGCATCATAAACAAATAGTACAATCGCGAAAATGGTCAGCTGTAAACTATATGCCTCATAACCCATGCTATAGGCAATGTTTGAAGCAAATACATTTCCATAATAGCCGGCTAAAATACCTGCACCAAACGTGGTGGTCTTCCTGGAAAGTAATAATAAGCCCGACAGCAATTCTACTCCACCCAGGAATATTTCAAAGGGCGGCGCTATTGCCGTGGTATGGTAATATATTTTCCAGGGAAGAAAGTCGCCATAAGCCGTATGCAGGTTGCCCAGGCTTGGATAAGGCATTTGTAATGGAAACAGTTTTATCAATCCGTAAGAAATGGCAGCAACGGCCAGCCGGTAGCGAAGCAATACACGAAGCCAATAATACCATTTATCGTAATCCAGGCTTTTAAACCGGTTTATCCTTTCCAAAAGGGAAGCGCCGGCAAAAGCAATACCCGCAATAATCAGCCAGTTCCCAAAGCTGTTCCCTGCTACGAAACCCGGCGTGTAATTGGCTAATTTGAAAAGAATATAAAAGCCTTTATCACCTGCAGGAGACTGTAGAATATCCAGGTAAAATTTATAATCCAATGGTACAACCTGTATCAAAAAAAACAGGAAGAGGAAGCGTAATACCCACTTATTTCTATGGTTCCATTGCAGCGGCGATGATAGATTTAAGAAGCTCATGTTTGCTTATTTAAAAGTTAATAGCCCGGGTTTTGTTCCAGGTTAGGATCCAGTTGAATTTGAGTTACCGGTATCGGGAACAGGTACTCATGATCATCTACTTTTACGTTAGCATCCAATGCTTCCAATACAGCCTTGGCCCGGCCGGTCCTGGCCAGGTCGTACCAACGATGGGCTTCGAAAGCAAATTCATATCTTCTTTCCTCTTCTATCGCTCGTAAAACTTCTGTTGGTGTGGTTGCAACGGCAGCTGCAAGTCCCGCCCGGTCGCGCACCTGGTTCAAATCAAACAAGGCTCCGGTGGTTGCCGATAAATTGTTGAGCTGAGCTCTTGCTTCGGCCCTGATGAGGTACATTTCTGCAATCCTGAAAATGTATGCAGGATCAGAAGCATCCTTCCGGTAATACAGATTGCCGTACCAGTTGGTAATGCCGCTTTGCGTAATACTACCGATTAAAGCTGAACGGCCGCCGCCAACCGCCGGATTATTGAGCAATTGTACAAACCGGTCGTTAGGTGCATACCGGTATTGGCCTCCGTTAGATGAGTGGGCCATTTGTAAGCGTGTAGAATTGGGATTTTGCAGGCTGAACTGCAGTTCAAAAATAGATTCCTGGGTTGCAATCACGTTATTGGCAAACCAAGTGCTGTAAGGTTTGAGCAGTTTGTAATCCGCCGTCTTATCAATCAGCTTTGTTGCATATTCTTCAGCCTGTGCCCATTCCTTCTTATACAAATGCAGCCTGGCTCTTAAAGCCCATACGGTTCTGCGGGTGGCACGGATGCGGTTTACAGCGTCGGGCAATACAGGCTCCGCCTCTTCCAGGTCTTTTAACACCTGCGCATAGGTTTCCGCTAAAGTACTTCTTTTGATAGCAGGGCGGTTTTGTAATGAAGTAGTAGGCTCCAAAACGATCTGGACACC
>JBCNOR010000214.1:0-7953 GCA_039593785.1 Niabella sp.
TTGTAAATATGGGCAATTTGCTCAATCAGTTGTACACCATCCCAGCCACTGTCATCAATACGGCCAATAAAAGGTGATACGTATTTGGCTCCGGCTTTGGCAGCCAGGATCGCCTGGCCGGCACTGAATACCAGGGTGCAATTGGTTTTAATACCATTGTCTGTAAACCATTTGATGGCTTTCACGCCGTCTTTGATCATGGGCACTTTTACTATGATATTCTTATGCAGTGCTGCCAGCTTTTTACCTTCTTCAATAATACCATTAAAATCGGTGCTCACTACTTCGGCACTGATATCGCCGTCTACAATTTCACATATGTCAACATAATGCTTCATAATGGCATCATGGCCTTTAATGCCTTCTTTGGCCATTAAGGAAGGGTTGGTGGTAACCCCATCCAGAATACCCATGTCATTGGCTTCCCTGATCTGATCAAGATTTGCGGTGTCGATAAAAAATTTCATGATTTTATTTTTTTGTTTTTATACCAGCTATACAATATGCGGTGATTGCGTTGTCTGCAGCAGCGTTATTTTTCCGGAACTGCGCTTAGCAACACTGTCTTTGAGACATGCTAAAGTAGTATAATAAAGCTAAAACGAAAAGGATGGGCACAAAAAAAGCAGGCTACTCACATCGCGCCGCTACAACCGTCTATCCTTGCTGCCTTCCGGCCCTGGGGAGTTTCAACAGGAGCTGGCCGTATGAGACCTGCGACTGCAAATATAGTACTTTTTATTGAATTGCCGGTCTATATTCTTCCTTCCATTCGTGTTTCCATCTCCGGTGGCTCCATAACCACATATCAGGATTGGCACGGATTACCGACTCCAGGTAATTTACAAATTGATGGGTCAGCGCTACTTCGCTTTCGGCAGTAGGGGATTCGTCTGCCACTGAGAAGGTTACGTGGTAGTAGCCGCGTTTAGGACGATTTATAAAAGCAAAAATGACAACCGTATTATTTTTCGCGGCATTTTTGGCCGGTCCCATAATAAAAGCTGTTTTCCGGTTAAAGAAATGAAACCATTCTGATTTGGCTATATTGGACGGACTTTGATCGGCTACCAAACCCAGGCAATATTGCGTATGCCTGTGCGGCAGAAACTCCCTGGTCATGTGATGAGCGCTTAGCAAAACGGTGCCGCTTCTCGAACGTATTTTTTTAAATATCCTGTCAAAAGTTTTATTGGCCAACGGCATGTAAACGCCCAGGAATTTATAACGGCTGTGCATCAGCAATGATACATTGCCCCATTCCCAGTTAAAATTATGCCCCAAGTGCAGTTGTACAGAACGGCCTTGGGCATAATATTTATTAATCACTTCCCAGTTACCCGTAAAACGTTTTTCAAAAAAAGAGTCGGGAGCCGATAATAGCTTAATCGTTTCAATCATCGAATCGATGAATTTGTGATAGAAGTTCCTGGCTATCCTTGTTCTTTCTTTAACCGTTTTTTCCGGAAAGGCAATCTGGAGATTGTGCATCACCACTTCTTTTCGATAACCAATTACATAATATACAAGAAAATAAAAAAAATCGGAGATCCAGTAAAGTACCCGCAGTGGTAGTAAAGAAAAGAAATATAAAAAACCGTAAACGATATAATACATTATAGAAAATTCGTGGCGCATAGTTAATGGATCATCGTTTATAGCCTGCTGCCATTACCTATGATCTGTTAACCATGAACTGTTATAAAACAATATTCTGAAGCAGCTCGCTCTTCTGCGGATAATCCGTATTATAGTTGAGTCCACGGCTTTCTTTGCGGAAGCTGGAACCTTTTACGATCAGGTAGCCAACTGTTATCAGGTTGCGAAGTTCCAAAATATTTGGTGAAAGCGTGCTGGTTTTATAAAGCTGCTCCGTTTCTTCCCAAAGCAGGTCGATACGCCTGATGGCTCTTTGCAGCCTTATATTATTGCGCACAATACCTACATAGTCACTCATTACCTGCTGAATTTCTTTAAGGCTTTGCGTAATTAATATTAATTCTCTCGGTGTACTGGTACCTAAGGCGTTCCATGCCGGTATATTCAGCTTAAAAGTCGGATGCTCCGGTAAATCGTTATTATCTACTTTTTGCGAAACATGTACAAAGCAGCGGTGTGCAAATACCATCGCTTCCAGCAGGGAGTTGCTGGCCAGCCGGTTGGCGCCATGTAAGCCGGTGCTGCTGCATTCGCCCACGGCATAAAGGTTCCTGATGGATGTTTGTCCCCACTCATCTACCTTAATACCGCCACAACTGTAATGAGCAGCAGGCGCTACGGGAATCATATCTTTTGAAATATCAATACCCGCGCTTTTGCATTTTTCATAAATATTGGGGAAATGCTCAACGAATTTAGCGGTATCAAAATGCCGGCAATCCAGCCAAACATGCTCGGTACCGGTGGTTTTCATCTCGTTATCGATAGCGCGTGCTACAATATCGCGGGGCGCCAGGTCCCTGCGCTCATCATAACGCTCCATAAAAGCTTCACCGTCCTTATTGCGCAGTATGCCCCCATCGCCACGTACAGCCTCGGTTATCAAAAAAGCCTGGCCTCTCAGCCCCGGTTCATACAAGGCGGTGGGATGGAACTGTATAAATTCCATATTTTCAATCCGGCCCTTGGCCCTGTATACCATAGCTACTCCGTCGCCGGTCGCAATGGCAGGATTAGTGGTAGTACGGTATACCTGTCCGTTACCCCCGCTTGACAGGTAGGTGGTTTTGGCAAGGATGGTTTCTATCTCGTTGGTATGCAGGTTGAGTGCATATACGCCATAACATTCAATATCGGGGGTAGATTTGGTAATAAGGTATCCCAGGTGGTGCTGTGTAATAATATCCACTACAAAGCAATGCTTAATAATTTCAATATTTTTTAAGCGGGCAACGGCTTCCAGTAAAGTGCGTTCCATCTCCCAGCCGGTAATATCCTTGTGATGAATGATGCGAAACTCACTATGGCCCCCTTCTTTACCCAGCTTATAATCACCATCCGATTCCTTGTCGAAATTGGCACCCAATTCAATTAGTTCCCTTACTCTTTCAGGCCCATCCTTCACCACAATTTCAACTATTTTTTCATTACAGAGGCCATCGCCGGCAATCAGTGTATCTTCAATATGCTTTTCAAAACTATCTTTTTCCAGGTCGTTCACTACCGCCACACCCCCTTGCGCGTACTTGGTGTTGGTTTCATCGGCCGCAGCCTTTGTAATTACCAGTACTTTTTTTTCGGGATATTTTTCAGCCATTTTATAGGCATAAGTAAGACCCGCTATCCCCGTTCCGATTACTAAAAAATCTACTTGTTGCATTTGCCAAATTTTTGTGGGCCGGCTGAAGAATATACAGCAGCGTATTTGCCTGCCCGTTCCTTCAGGCGCCCGCCCGTACCGAATGATACATTCGGGCGGGGGCGACGCTTCGTTCAGCGTTCCGGTTCTGTGGCATCAAACTTACATGAAAATTTTCATTACACTTAAGCTTCCTCTTTTCTGCCGAATGTTTAATATTGATTGGAACATGTTCGGGCACTCAGGCCATAACCCGGATATAAAAATGTATCGAGGCAAATGTAGCCTGGAACCGGGTGGAAACCAGAAGTTGCAGGATGGGTTTACACTACATGACCGATTTATTTCAATACAAAAACACTAACACCTGTTTCTTTTTCATGCAACGAAACCGTGCAATTCCATTGTAAAGAGCTGTAGGGGAGCAGTTCCATAATAAATGGTTTGGCTACCAGGCGTTGGGGCGTACTGATCATAACAGCCACCTGGCGTTCAAGGTAGAACCGGAGCACCTGTTTTAATTCTTCAAATACAGCGGGTTCATAATTGACATCGCTTAGCAATACTACTTCAGGAATCGGTTCTTTAGTTGCATCCTTCCAGTTCAGTGTTTTGGTTAGAGTGTTTGTTAACCCAAGATGCTGTGATGACCGTTTTACAAATACTTCAGCAAGCGGCTCTTTATCAGTAATGGTTACTTGCTTTGCAAAGGAAGCTGCATATAATCCCGGCAAGCCCAGTCCGGCGGCCAGTTCCAGTATTTGTTTGTTGCGGATCAGGTGAGCATGTCGCTCCAGGAAAAGACAAAGACCTACAGAGGCAGGCCATACCCGCGCCCAATAGGCATCGTCTTTACTGTTTCGATACTTATCCAGTATGGCTTGTTCCTCCGGCACATATATTTCCAGGTGCTGATCATTAAAAACATACGTCTTGAGCTTTTGGGGTAGTGACATCATACGCAAAGATGTGGTTTAAACGGCAGTAGTATTAATATACCGGGTAAGCCCTTTTACTAATAACCACTGGGCCAGTACATAGGTAATCATAATAGCCCATCCTCCCCATGGATAAGGGTGATAGAATTTATTAATAGCTAATACCGAATCTGAAACAACGAAGAGGATGGCCCCGGTAAGTAAATACTGTGCGGTGAGATGGTCTTCCAGGTCATAAAGATGCATAGCTACCAGCAGCATAAAACTGATCACCAGGCCATACACAATAACCGGGTATTTTAAACCGCCCAGGTGTGGAAGTAAAAAATTAATGATCAGGAAATAATAGATGGCTACGATAATAGCTACATACCACTTACCTGCAATTTGATACCGTGTACGTATTTGATGAAATGTATAGATGTAGAAAAGATGGGCTACCAGGAAAGCGCAAAGCCCCAGGATAAAAAACAGCTCATTGGTATTGGCAAACATAAGCAGGGTATCGCCGGCAATAGAAAATATTAATGCAGCTACTATCCATTTTTTCAGGGTAGTAGTTACCTGTTTGGTATTTATTACAAAGTAATAAAGTAAGGAGCCTACCAATAAGGGCTTAAAGATAAACTGGATGCTATCTTGTCCAAAAGCCATACCCATGAAGTAGGCAATAGCTATGATACCAAAAATAGAAGCAGGTTTCATATGGGATCATGATCTGTTTGAGTAAAGATAGTACAGTATGATACGGAATGCAGTTTTAAAAAATGTTACTTCGCTAAAAAAGCAAAACAGGCTATCCCTGAAGAATAGCCTGTTCCGTAAGATAAGGTTGGTGGTTAAGATTTCTCTATTTCTTTGTCAGCAACGGTAAGCGTTTACCAACTGGTTATTTCCTTGTATGGATGCGCAAATTTTAGGAAAAATGCCCAGTACAGGAAATGTTCTTGCGTTTTTTCGATGAACCTGCCGTTATTGTCAATGAATGCGTTTGATCCTTCTTTGAAATCGGGAAAAAATGATCATTTCCGTAATAAGGAACACGGTGATTAAAGACTATGGTTCCACCCAGGCTTCATTTTCTTTTAATAAATTAATCAATTCATCTACCGCAACCTCGCTGTTGACGTTTCTTTTAACGACCTCCTTGCCCCTGTAAAGCGTAATTTTTCCCGGACCACTGCCCACATAACCAAAATCGGCATCTGCCATTTCACCGGGGCCATTTACAATACAACCCATAATAGCTATTTTAACGCCTTTGAGATGGTTGGTTACTGAGCGTATTTTAGTGGTGGTTTCCTGTAAATCAAACAAGGTACGGCCACAGGAGGGGCAGGAAATATATTCTGTTTTGGAAATACGCATACGCGTTGCCTGCAATATGCTGAAAGCCGTGTTATTAACGAACTGTTCGGGTGATTGGTTATTCAGGTAATTTCTTCCTGATGCATTTAAAGCAGCTGCTTGTGTATAAGCATTGTTGGTCATGCCCAGGCAAATGCCGTCACCAAATCCATCCAGGAATAGGGCCCCAGTTTCTGTAGCGTAATGAATAAGATGCTCGTCTGCTGTACTCCAGTTACTATCGGTTATCAATACAATGGGCGCGGTAATATGCTCCTGCTGCAATTTGATGCAGGTAGCTCTTACCGTTTGCATCGCATTTTTTTGAGTGCTGCTCAGGCACAAAACAACATTTTGCTTTTGTGTAACCCGCTGCAGGTATTGTTCTTCCTGCGGGCAGTCAATCATCACAAAATTAATAGAGCTATCAGGCTGTTCTATCGCTGCAAAATGTTCAGCACAATAAATAGGAAAGTATTGGTTGGGATCCGGCGCGTTTTTCCAATGCTCGTATGGGGTGATCACTTTTAATGTACCCGGCAATGCAAAGCCAATATCCGGCTGATTGATATAAACATAATCAGCTGCCGCATCTGCTATATTCCATTTATCGTCAGCCTCATTATAAGAGTAGCCAATACCTTTAAGCGAAGCCGGCGTTATATGTGCTACTTTGCTAAGGTCAGCAATTACTACAGGCGCCTGGCCTCCGCCAATATTATTAACGGCCACTGTTTGATGTCTTCTAAAATTAAACGGGTTGTAGCCAGAAAGGTTAACAGGCTCCAAAATATTCTTCTCCTTGTCAACATTTAAACCAGTCAACTTATCAACTTTATTTTCATACCGCTTCACAATATCCCTGCAAACCGGTATTTCCAGCTCAGGATCTTCGGTAAGCGAAACACGGATGGTATCGCCAATGCCGTCTTCCATCAGGGTGCCGATGCCTACAGCAGATTTAATACGGCCTTCTTCTCCATCGCCGGCTTCGGTAACGCCCAGGTGTAAAGGATATATTTCGCCAAACTCATCCTGCATGGTTTTGATCAGCAGGCGGTAAGCCTGTACCATCACCTGCGGGTTACTGGCTTTCATGCTTAATATGATCTGGTGATAACTTTCGCTTCTGGCAATACGTAAAAATTCCATAGCGCTTTCCACCATACCAATAGGCGTATCGCCGTACCGGCTCATAATGCGGTCGCTCAAACTGCCATGATTAGTACCGATACGCATGGCAGTGCCATATTCTTTACAGATCTTTACCAGCGGGGTAAAGCGCTCCCGGATACGGTCTATTTCCTCTGCATATTCTGCATCGGTGTACTCTATCTGTTCAAATTTCTTCTTATCAACATAATTCCCCGGGTTAACTCTCACTTTTTCAATGATACGGGCGGCTATTTCAGCCGCATTGGGGGTAAAATGTATATCGGCTACCAGGGGAGTGGTATAGCCTCTTTTTTTCAGTTCGTTCTTGATATTCAGCAGGTTTTCCGCTTCTTTTTTTGAAGGGGCCGTAATCCTTACCAGCTCTGCACCGGCCTCGATACAACGGATTGTTTGCTCTACCGTGGCAATGGTATCCATGGTATCCGTGGTGGTCATGGTTTGTACCCGTATCGGATGATTATTGCCCAGGAGCAAGTCGCCGATTTTTACCTCTTTGGTTAACAGTCTTTTATATTGAGTTAATGATTCTGCAAATAATTCCATTCGGCAAAGATATTTTATTAAAGCTAGAATCAGCATTTGCAATTGGTGAGTGAACATGGCTCTTTCCACATCCGTTTAAACGAACAGATACATTTTTATTTTAATGGCCCGTATTCTTCCAGGTTATAATAATGCCGCTGGTTATTTATTGAACGCTTTTTATAATTATCTTACATGCTTCTTAAATAATACTCATGGAAATTTTGAAAGCGGTTTACCAGCACCCCCTTTTGTCAGACAGCGATTTTCAACAAATTGCCAATGCCCATGAGTTGATAGAAGTGCCCAGGGGTACACTGCTTTTGAAGGAAGGGAAAATTGCCAATGAATACTACGTTCTGCAAAGCGGGGTAGCAAGGGCCTATGTTTATGATTACAATAACGACGAGATCAGCACCGAATTTTTCACGGAAGGAGAGATCGTGATCTCTACCGCATCTTTGTTTCAACGTATCCCTTCTCCCGAGAATATACAAACCGTAACGGATTGTGTGATGCTAAAGATTCAGTTTGATGTTTTCCAGGCGCTGTTTAGTACGATACCCGCTTATGTAGACTGGGGGCGCCTTTGGTATGACCCGCGCGAGCGCGGCTTCCTGGGTATCGGCAGGATATCGCAGGCGGGTGCGGTAGACCGCCTGCAGAACCAGC
>JBCNOR010000215.1:0-7953 GCA_039593785.1 Niabella sp.
ATGAAATTGGCAACTTTATTAAAGCCTAAAAGCACCGCATAACCGTTGCTTCCTAATTTCCCGAGAAATTTAGCCTGCTTTGAAGTAGTGTGGTCAAATACATCTCCATGAAATATCCAGGTCTTTTTTCCGTTTACCTCTATAGCAACCTTATCGGCCAATAAAAAATTGCCCAGCTCCAGGTCGGAGTATTTGCGGAAGGCATCGTCATGGTTACCGGTGATATATACCACCCGCGTACCACCGGAAAGCTTACTGAAAATTTCTTTAATGGCGAGTATATGGGCCGGGGGAAAATATCGTTTATTAAATTGCCAGCCATCTATGATATCTCCGTTCAATACCAATAGCCGCGGCTCAATACTTTTTAAATAGGCAGCAAACTCCTTTGCCCGGGATGCATAGGTTCCAAGGTGCAGGTCCGATATCACCACCACTTCCACCGGTCTTTTAATCATGGTTTTTAGAGTTTACCAAAACTCCGCCATTCTTATAAACTAATTGTTACGATAGCATTACATGATTGTTACCAATTCCGGCGCCTGGTTTAAACCTACTCTTCCTCAAACCCTTATGCTGTTATTCACGCAGCAGTCCTTTCTTATTTTTCCAGTACAGGAATTAAAAACCTGCTTACTTCTGGCGTTTGATGTTCCTTTTTCATGATAGCTTCCATTTTCGCTACGATATCCGGGTGTTGCTGTGCTATATTTTTTTGCTCTTTTATATCCGTTGAAAGGTCATACAGTTCGGTTACTATATTGCCTTTCATCAGGTTCATACGCACCGCTTTCCAATGGCCCATTCTAACTGCCTGCTGTCCCCCATATTCGGGATATTCGAAATAGAGGTAATCGTGTTGCTTTTGTTGCTTTCCGTTGCCTAACATTTCGGGTAGCAGAGATACACCGTGTACTCCGGCTGGTGCGTTCAACTGCAGTAGCTCACAAAAAGTAGGCATCATATCGATAGTTGCCGAAACCAGGCCGGACGAAGAGCCCGCCTTTACTTTTCCAGGCCATTGCACAATAAACGGCGCCCTGATCCCGCCTTCACGCAGGTAACCTTTTCCCCAGCCGGCATTGCCTTTGAACGGCCCTGCGCTATTAAAGAATACCGGGTCTACCCCTGCATTGCTTGCCGGACCGTTATCACTACAGAACATGATAATCGTATTTTCATAGAGCCCGTTCTTTTTGAGCTGCGCCACAATTTGCCCCACCTGCTCGTCCAGCAAACTAATCATTGCAGCATAAGTGGCCCTTGGATAACGGCATGGGAAATAAGACCCGCCCAGGAAGGGCTTTTCATCTCCAAACTTTTGATGATAGTAATTGATCAACCTTTGAGGCGCCTGTAAAGACACATGGGGCAATGGAGTTGGATAATATAAAAAGAATGGCTTGCTTTTATTTTTATCAATAAAGCTCAAAGCTGCTTTTACAAGATAGTCGGGAGCATAATATTTTTGCTGGTATACATCGTAGTTACGCGGATCCAGTTGATCCAGGCTGTCGGGAAACCTCACATCAGGATCCACGATTTTATTATCTATAGCCACCCGGTTTTCATTTTCCCATAAGTGCCCGTTATAGTAGGTGTGATCCTGGCGCTGGCAGATATATCCATAGAAATAATCAAAGCCCTGGCGGTTGGGATGGCCGGTGCTGAAAGGCGAACCCAATCCCCACTTACCCACCATTCCTGTGGTATAGCCGGCACTTTTTAAAACTTCTGCTATAGTAAGTGTAGAATCCGGAATAGGAAATTGTCCTTCTAAAAAAGGGTTTTCCTCCATTGCCTTAAAATCCCATACGGGTCCGCGTTCTCCCCATTCATGATTTCCGCGAATGTAAGCGCTCCCCGAGTTAATTCCCGTCATTAGCAGGTACCTGGAGGGAGCGCAGACAGCAAATGCATAATGTTGTGTAAACTTCTTTCCGTTTCTTGCAAGCGCATCAATATGGGGCGTTTCAATCTTTTCCTGGCCGTAACATCCAATATCTCCATACCCCAGGTCGTCCGCCAGGATATAAACAATATTGGGTTTGCGCTGAACCTGCTTTTGCCCGATACTATTATTGATCATTAAAAACAGGCAAAGCAAAAAGCAAAAAAGTTTATTGAGCATAACAAAACGTTGAGTACTCAATAAAAGTAAGCCATTCACGGCTATCCTTTTTGCGCAAACGTTTGTATTACTTCGTTATCCTGAACCAGTCTACATCTATAAAGCCCGCATCATTGATCTTTATATCACTAGTGATAAACAATCCTACTTTAGAACCAATCCATTTCCCCGGCGTTGCTTTTACCGCTCCGGCCTCAACAAAATTCTGACCATCGAGGCTATAGCTGAATACGCAGCTGGTGTCCGGTTTGAATTGCATGCGGAAGTACACATCCTCCTGCGATAGCCTTACTAATTCTTTCTCAATTTCTTTTCCTCCACGATCTGCTTTTTCGCAGGTAGTAAATACAATATAAACCCCATCCGTTTTGCGTTTAACGGCAATATTGCCATAACTCATTGCCATGGTAGTAAGCCCGGCTTTTTCTCCCGTAAATTTTTCGCTGGCGCGGAAACTGATTTTGGTGGTAGCCGTAAATGCATCATGCGGGAATTTCTGTAGTAAAACATGAGGCGTGTTCCACAGGGTCTGATCTTTTTCTACCGGGTGTGCAAACATTCTTAGGCTACCTTTTTGGGTATTCATAAAACTCCAGGTGGCCTGCGGGTTGGCCTGCCATTGCCATTGCATACCTAACTTCAGATCATTAAACTCATCAGACTCAACGGGATTTTCTTTAGCATAAGTCTTTCCTACATTCGGTTTCTTATACCGCAACACCGGGTTACCATTACCGTCATTGTCTTTGTCTTCACCAATCACCGGCCAATCATTCACCCATTTCATCGGTTGCAGGTGCACCACTCTTCCTATTGCTCCTTTATCCTGGAAATGCAGGAACCAGTTTTCCCCGGTTTCCGTGTCTACCCAGGCGCCCTGGTGCGGGCCATTTACCGTTGTTTTACCCTGCTCCATTACTACTTTGCGCTCGTAAGGCCCATATATATTTTTGCTCCGTAAAACCAGTTGCCAGCCTGTAGCAACACCACCCGCCGGTGCAAATAAATAGTAGTACCCATTACGCTTATACACTTTAGGCCCTTCGATGGTGGGATCCAGCTCATGCCCATCGTAAACCATTACGCCGTTAGTTGTAGTTTTTGTGCCTTCAGCATTCATCTCCTTTATTACTAAAACACTTTTTATACCCGCACGGCTTCCCGCATAAGCATGCGAAAGGTATACTTTGCCATCCTCATCCCAGAATGGACATGGATCAATTAAACCAGCACCGCCTTCTACCAATACCGGATCTGTCCACGGACCTGTAATCTTTTTTGCTTTGGTAACATAAATACCAAAATCAGGATCGGGATAGTAAATGTAAAATTCGTTTTTATAATAGCGAATTGCAGGCGCCCAAACGCCATTGCCATGCTGTACTTTATTGAACACTTCCAGAGGAACCTGGCGCTGTAACGCATGACCAATCAATTTCCAATTCACCAAATCTTTAGAGTGCAGGATCGGCAAACCTGGCACCTGGTCGAAGCTCGAAGCGATCATATAAAAATCATCCCCCACCCGTATGGCATCCGGATCAGAATAGTCTGCATTCACTACGGGATTGCTATAAGTACCATCGCCATTATCAGGGCTCCAAACCTGCGATACATAAGGCTTCTGCGCCTGCAGGCTGCAGCTTAAAATCATTAGCCCCGCCACCAAAAAATTTCTTTTCATTTTTATCAATTTATCAGATCAATCTCTTTAAATATTTATTTCCTTAACAAGCCTAAATCTATTTGCTGGCATTCCAACCATTAAAAATATGCTTCGCAGTATACCGTTTTGCTTCTTCCCTGGTTAGCTGCTTCGACCAGCCGACCCTTTTACCTGTTGCAGCGCCCGCTCCCGAGTTATTATATTCAGCATAATATACTGTTTGCTCGGCAGCTTGCCGGCCCCAGTTATGCCAGCCCTCCGGCCTAATAAAATCGGGTAATTTTGATTGTATGAAAACCGTCTTTGCAAAATCACCCCAGGGACGGCCTAAATAATACGATACCCCGTTTTCACCGGTAATGGTGCATTTAAAGAACACCATACCATAAGTTGCTTCTTTAGGCGTGTTGGCCGCGGTAATATAGCTGCCTCCTTTTTTACAATAGATGGTACAGCTTTCAAATAACACGGTTGCTGCGCCGAAAATAAAATCAGTGGCACCTTCTATATAACAGTTCTTATAATACTGCCTGCTTTTGGCGCCGGCGCCGTGCACATACAAGGTGTCCTGGAAACCCAGGAACCTGCAATTCTTAAACTGTATGCGATCGGCTGAAACCCGCACTGCCACTGCCTGCCCAACCGGGCCCGCGCTATTTTCAAAAGTGATGTTCTCCGCCGTAAAACCATCTCCATAAATAAAAAAAGAAGAGCTTCCCGTGGTGCCGATGTTCACTCCTTTTTCATTCTGCTTGCTGGCATAATCATCATAAGTGAGTATTACTTTGTTGACATCTTCTCCTATAAAACTCACGTTGATCTTTGCCGCAGGCAAGTTCAGCTTCTCTTTATAAGTTCCGTTTTTGATAAAGATGATGGTTCTTTTATCATTTAAATCCTGAACTGCATTAATGGCTTCCTGCACCGTTGTAAAATTCCCGGTTCCATCTTTTGCCACTATAAAATCGGGCCTGGCAGCAAATGCAGCAGCGCTTATACATACTGCAAAAAGATGCAACAAAAGTATTCTGATCATGTTTCTATTTAAAAGGTATGGGTTTTAAAAAATTCATTTCTTTTAACCAGGATTGTAACAAGGGCAACCAAAGCTCGGTTGAACCCGGGTTTTCGGTAACCCGTATACCATGCCCGCCCTGCGGAAAGACATGCAGGCTGGCATTGACATTGTTATCAATAAGCGCGTAGTAGTATAACAGGCTGTTGTGCACATTTACGGTTTTGTCGTTTACAGCATGAACCAGAAATGAGGGTGGGGTAGCAGCAGTAACCTGTTTCTCCATCGAATATTTTTCTATTCGTGCTGCGCTGGTATCGCTACCCAGAAGATTAGTCCTGCTTCCTCTATGCGCCCATTTGCCCATGGTAATTACAGGAGACAACAACACTGAAAAGCCCGGACGGTAATTAACCATGTCCAGTTCATCATTTACTTTAGATACATCAGTGCTATTGGTAGATAACATGGCGGCCAGGTGCCCGCCCGCGCTGATTCCCATAACACCCAGCCTGGCGGTATCAATATTCCATGCTGAAGCATTAGCCCTTATATACTTGATGGCGCGCTGGGCATCCTGCAAAGGTGCAACAGCAGGCTCTTTGAGATTGGCCTGGTGAGGCAGGCGGTATACCAGCACAAATACATTAATGCCCAGCGTATTGAACCAACGCGCAAAATTGAAACCATTGTATACATAGGATGCGCGTTGGTAGCCGCCTCCGGGACAGATCAAAATACAGGTTCCTGTATTCTCTGCTTTGTTGGCAGGAAACGCATAAATGCCCGGTACGCCTACCTTCCAGGCGCGTTCGTCAGCAATACTATCCGGTATAGCATACTTCTGGTTGGGAACTTTTCCCTTTTCCCAGATGGGCAGGAACTCCTGGGCGGAAACTCTGATAAAAACAAGAAGTGCACAAAAAGTTATCAAAAACCGAATAGCAATTTTTTCACGTGCCTCTATTCTTCCCAACCAATCAAAACGCCGCAATAGCTTTGTCGTTGTGAGCCTTACGAAACCTGAGCCTTCGTCAAGCTCAGGATGACAGCTCGCTATGGTTCGGGGATATACTATTTCTTTACAGGCCATGCAAAAGGTTTTAGGGATGTTTGCTTAAACCAGTCCTTCTCGCCCGGCAGATCGGGATTGCTACCGGAAGAAAAAATATTTTCCAGGGTATAAGCTGCGGCTTCCTTGTCGGTAAGTTGTTTAGACCACGCTACTCTTGCCGCAGGATTAGCGCCTGCGCCCTTGCTTTTATACTCTGCATATAAAACAGTTTTTTCTATTTCGGGATTGCCCCAGTTGTTCCAACCTTCCGGTACAATCTGCGCGGGCATCTCGCAACGGATAAAAACAGTTTTAGCATGAGCGCGCCAGGGTCTTCCTAAAAAAACTTTGGTTGCTTCATCGGTTGCAGTTATTTTACAATCTAAAAAAACATAGCCAAATTTTTTGCCGGGCGTTGTGCTTGCTGCGGTAATATAGGAGTTGGTTTTTTCTTTGATCGTGCAATTCTGAAAAACTGCGGTAGAAGGTCCAAAAATAAAATCGGTTGTGCCTTCTATATGGCAATCAACAAACAACTGCCTGGATGTTTCTCCCGCACTGAATATCGTATCCTGGTCGCCAATGAATTTGCAGTTTTTAAAAACCGCCTTATCTGCATCTACATATAAAGCTACTGCCTGCCCTACACGGCCTGCATTATTAACAAAAGTGATATTTTGTGCTGTAAAGCGGTTGCCCGATATTTTCGCAGTAAAGGAAGTAAAAGTGGTCAGCTTTCCCCTTCCTGAATAATCGTTAAAAGTGATGATTGTTTTATCAACATCTTCGCCAATAAAAGTTACATCGGTGTTGTTGGCGGGTAGCTCTATCTTTTCATTATATACCCCGTTTTTAATGTACAGCGTAATGGGGGCCAGCGGGTATACCCTCATAGCGTCAATCGCCTCCTGTATATACTTATAATCGCCGCTCCCGTCTTTGGCCACGGTAAAAGTGTATTTATACTTATCCGCATTACCCGTTTGCGCTTTCATGGTTATTACTGCTAACAACATCACCAGGCCCATCAAACAAAACCTGATTAAAGCCCTATATACAATCATCCATTCCGGTCTCATTGTAAAACCGCCTGCGTTTGCTGCTATTGCTCTTTCACTCTTATACATTATCATAATGAAAAATTTATCTTTAAAAAGTCATCGATATGATTCACGGTGGGCGTAAACCAGGACTTAACATGTATTGTTATTGAACTGCCGGATTTCTAATTCTCGCTGCCAGTTCAGGAACGAGCTTGCGGATATCTTTCAAAACGATCTGGGCAATCTTCCTGGCACCCAATTCGCTGAAATGGGTATCATCTGCCTTACCTGCCGGGTAGTTGGGATGCTCACCCGGCTGCAGGTGCACAAATAAAAGCTTAGAGGCTTCTACTCCCAATTGCTGGTACAGGCTTTGTGCCTGTATATCTAAATCAATTAAGGGCGTTTTTTCAAGAGCAGCTATATCTCTTACAATTTGCGCATATACATCATGCGTTCCGACTACCTTACCGGTACTGTCAAATTTCCTGCGGGCTACCGGTGTGATCAAAACCGGGGTACCACCTTTTGATCTGGTCTCTTTCACATATTGTACCAGGTTATTTTTAAACTCTGTTTCCGTTGTTGCAGATTTTTTTGTAGGTACCTCGTCGTTATGTCCAAATTGAATAAAAACATAATCCCCCTTCTCACACTCTTCCATGATCTTACCCCATAAGCCTTCTCTTTTGAAAGAAGAAGTACTACGACCATTTTTTGCCAGGTTCATTACCTGCACCGTGCTATCCCAGAAATAAACAAAAGGCATTCCCCAACCGTTTTCCGGGTAAGCTTTTATATCTTTTATCGACATAGTAGAATCGCCTGCCAGAAAAATTTTTACTTTTTTAGGAGGCAATACAAATGCTGCTGCCGATAGTAACAGTAAGGGAAGGATCGTTTTCAGTTTCATCGTCTATTCATTTTTTATTGAAGTGCTGTACTATGCTGATTTATTTGCTTTTGCCATTTTGCATAAGCATCCAATGCTTTTTGCGGAGCATAGGTATACCAGGCATAGCCATTGCGGCGCTCCCGGTCTAC
>JBCNOR010000216.1:0-7949 GCA_039593785.1 Niabella sp.
CACATTGCCGGGTAAATTAACCTCATCGGTAAATATTGAAAAGTTACGCGTGTTTGGCGCCATACGCAATGTTGCTGTATGGAAAAAAGATAAGAACTGGCGTTACTGGGACATTGAAACCGGTGAAATGGCGCCAAGAATATTTGCGCTTGGGTTAAATCTAACTTTTTAAACGAATAGAATATGAAAACGAATCATTTTTATAAATCAGTTTTTGCGCTGGCAAGCGTATTATCTGCTGCCTTATTCTCAGGCTGTACAAAAGAATTTTTGAAACCCGATCCGCTCTCGTTTTATGAGCCAGACATCACATTTGCTGACCGTGCCGGTATAGAGGCAACTACATACATGCTGGACCGGCATTTGCGTACTTACTGGAGCCATTTGACAACAAGGGATATATCGGTGCCCATGAACACAGAATACATGCTGTCTGATGTAGCGGTTTCTGGTAAAACAGATGATGGCAATATTTTCGCCGATGTGGCTACCCGACTTACACCTACCGATGGTATTCATGATAATGATGTGAATATGATATCCTTTTTTTGGGGTGAAACCTATAACGGCATCAAATACGCCAATACCATTACTACTTATATTGATGGCGTCCCCGACCTGGATGAAGCTGCTAAACGCGAGTTTCTCGGCAGGGCATATTTCCACAGGTCTTTCCGATATCTGGCCCTTTGCTTTCAGTTTAAGGATGTGCCGCTGGTGACCAAAATCTTAACAGACGGCCCCAAGCAAAACTATAAAACCACCAGTCGTGAAGCCATTCTGGAAATGATTACTGCTGATATGGAGAAGGCCGTTGCATGGGTGCCTAATCAATCTCAAATGGCCTATGTGGGTATGATCAACAAAGGTGCCTGCCGCCAGTTATTGCTGAAATGTTACCTGGCTACAGGTCAATGGGATAAAGCCATTGCCCAGGCCGACACGCTGATCAATCATTCGGGCTACGCTTTGATGAGCAATACATTTGGAACTTTTGATAACCCTGCGCCGGTTGCCTGGCCTATTACCCGCAATGTGATCTGGGACCTGCACCGGCCGGCTAATAAGGCCATTGCTGCCAATAAAGAAGCCATTTTGGTAATGCCTAACCGGGAAGGTACCGATGCTACTATAAGATACAAATCTATGCGTAATTGGGGGCCCATGTGGAACCAGGCGGCGTTAAAATCACCTGGTGGGAAAGTGCTGCAGTCGTATGCAAAGACCAATGCCAGCTATCGGGCGCTATATGATATTAATGGTGCCTTCGGAAGAGGAATAGGTATGATCAGGCCTACTCATTTTGCCCAATACGGCCTTTGGAGTGTTAATGGGGTTAATGATATTACCGACCTGCGCCATAACAGTACGGTAGGCAACTGGGTACGCATGGATTCTTTAAAGTATAATGATCCTACTGATCCGTTTTTTGGCCAGAAATTAAGACTATATAATGGCAGCACTATTTTATGTACAGACACCATTCGCAGCTGGTTCGACTGGCCGCATTATAAAATATATATTGATGATCCGGTGTTTCTGGCAACGCCCGGTTCTAACCGGAATGATGGCGGAGCCGCAGACTGGTATTGCTATCGCCTTGCAGAAACCTATTTGTTGCGGGCAGAAGCCAACTTTTACAAGGGCAATATAGCTCAGGCAACAGCCGATGTCAATACGGTAAGAACAAGGGCTCAGTGCAGCCAGCTTTACACAACTGTAAGCCTGGGCGATATTGTTAACGAGCGTGCCAGGGAGTTATATATGGAAGAGTGGCGTCACATGGAACTAAGCCGTATTTCCTACAGCCTGGCACTAAGCGGTAAAGCTGATGAATGGGGTAATACCTATAATGTAAATACGCTATCGGAAAACAGTTACTGGTACCAGCGTATTCAGCATTATAATGATTACTATAATAAAAATAAGGTTACTGTAAGAGGGCGCAATTATGTAATAGCGCCGCATAATATTTACTGGCCCATTCCGCAAGGCGCAATAGATGCGAATCTTTATGCGAAATTGCGCCAAACGCCCGGCTACAATGGGTATGATGCGAATGTTGAAATATGGACCCGTTGGCAGGATGCTGTTGCCGATGAAAGTACAACGGGAAAATAGAAGGGATACAAGCGAAATAAAAAATGGTGGTCAGCTTACTGATCACCATTTTTTATGGGTAGCCTTATTTAAAGGCCTGTATACTATTGTGTTTTATAAACCTAAAACGCCTTTCAATTTGCCATATCCATTACGGCTTACATTGATCTTTGCACCGTTTTTAAGAATAGCCACATGCCCGTCTTTTTCGTAAGGATCAATACGGGTGATTTCCTGGATGTTTACAATAAAAGAACGGTGGCTGCGTACAAACATATCTGCCGGAAGGAAGGATTCAAAAAAAGACATCGTCTTATTCTTGAGGTAATAACCCTCTTTGGTGAATATTTTTACAAAGTCATCAGCAGCTTCCAGGTACAATACTTCCTGTACCGGAATGATCTTGATCTTGCTGCCATTTTTTACAACAATGCGGTTATTGCTGCCGGGTAACTGCGCATCATTCAGGAGCTCTTTGGTATTTTCTACCGCTACCGGCCGATTTTGAGCAACAAATTTGGATACTGCTTTATCAAAACGTTCCTGGTCGAAAGGTTTTAAGAGGTAATCAATAGCATGTGCTTCAAAAGCTTTGATAGCATACTCGTCGAAAGCAGTTGCAAAAATAACAGCAGGAGGATTTTCTACCAGTTCCAGCATTTCAAACCCGCTGATCTTGGGCATTTGTATATCCAGGAAGATCAGGTCGGGCTCGTGTTCCTGTATCGCTTTCAGGCCCTCAAAGCCGTCGCCGCATTCCGCCACTACTTCCAGTTGCGGATGTTTTTTCAGATATTCTTTAACCATGCTCCTGGCTAAAAACTCATCATCTATAATAATTACTTTACTCATACCTGTTGCGGAATTTTTACGGTTGTTTCAAAAATAGTATCGTGTGCGGCAGTGCTTAACAAATCATTTCTCGCGAAAAGCAAATATAATCTCCTTTTTATTGAGGATAATCCAAAGCCTGTTCCTTTTTTAGGCATAGATGTTTCCGGATCGAAAGGGTTTTTGACACTAATGATCAGTTCATTACCTTCTGAGCGGCAATCAATGGTAATCAGCGTTTGCCCGGTGGTATCGTATAAGCCGAATTTGATAGCATTTTCAACAATAGGCTGCAATAATAATGTAGGTAATAAAGCCGGTTTACAACCTTCACTAATATCTATTTTTGTCTGTAGCCTGTTGCCAAAACGTACTTTTTCTATTTCAAGATATAAGTTCAGGTAGCCTATTTCTTCTTCTAAGGTTACCATCTGTGATTCTTCCTTCTTAAGCGTTCCCCTTAAAAAATCAGATAGCTGTTGTACCATTTTTCGCGCCAGCTGAGGATCCAGGCCTATCAGTGCATTAATCGAGTTTAAGCTGTTAAAGAGAAAGTGGGGTTGTAGCTGCTGGCGTAACTTAAATAGTTCTGCTTCGCGGGAAAGTGCCTCTACATCCGATTTTCTCTTGGATTCTTTTTTTCGCTCCTGCCAGTTATACCATAGAATAGAGGCGATGGTGACGATAGTGAGTACTAAAAAAGCGAATGCATAGCGTATTACCAGCGAGTTGTGCAGGAAGCCGAGGTAGGCGGTTTGTTCCTCAAACAAGATCTTCAAAGAGCTATTGGAGATCAATAGCCATAAAAGTGAAAGAACCGATGAGGAGGCGATAATGCCGATGTACTGGTAGGAGGTAGGAAGGTAATAGCGGGTTATATTCAAAACCAGCAGGCTGGCGAGCAATAGCATTGTAATGCTTAAAAAGCTATCACCCAGTACAATGCTTATGGGGAATTTTAGATCGTACAGGATAAGGGCCTGTGCAATTACCAACACCATCCAGCCAATAATCAACGATGCAATAAATCTTTTTGCTGAAAGAGGTGAAGCCATCGGGTTGGTTTATTGTTATTTGAGTTTAAAGCCAAGTCCATGGTTGCTGCAACCATGGACTTGCCTGTCTAAATATATTGGATACTATAATCGTTTTTTTTTAGAAGCTTTTAATATCGATACCTCCGAATATCACGGTTCCTTTAATTAAAAGCGTTTTACTGGTTTCGGGCAATCCTTTCATAACACGTTTATCTTTCACCTCGCCCATAATGGCTACTGCCTCAGAAATGACATTCCAGTTAGAAGGCACGATTAAAGTGGCCCCGCCAAATAAAGCAGTTACATCCAAAACGGCCGTTCCCATCAAATCAGCCTGGGAAAGGTCAATTTCGGTGCCTCCAAAAATATTGGTCATATCACCACCTCTGAAATTTTTGGAAAATACTTTCTTTTTAGAACCGCCAAATATAGAGGTAGTGTCAATATAGTCCTGCCCTGAAGCTCCCGCCAGGGGAGAAGTACCGCCCTCATCAAACTGTATATAGTTTTTGGAGCCTTTAGGCCTGAAAATAAAAAACAGGCCTGATCCAATTAAAATAATGGGCAGGATAAATCTCTTCAATTCTCCCGGGAAAAAGTAATTGTTGATAAGGAATATAGAACCGATCAGCACCATGATCATCCAGCCCGGTCCTTCAAAATTTTTACGCACGCCCACGAAAAGGCCTAATGTGAGAAGAAGCATCGGCCAGGAAAAAATAAAATCTGGCAGGTCTATTCCAATGCGTCTTAATAAATAAACGACACCTATGGTTAACAGGAAACCGCCTATCCAAAGGTGGCTCTGAGATGGTTTGGGACGGAAATTGTTAGGATCCGGTTGCTGGTAGCCTCCTGGCTCACTTTTATACATTTCTGTGTTGTATGGATTGTTTTCGCTCATTGTTTTCAATTTTAAGTAAAAATAGCACGCCTTAACTCCTGTTGCAACACATTTATTGTATGTAAACTTAATATATCGGTGAATGGCGGAGTTGGGTCGGTCAGTAACATAGCTAATTTTCTGTTACTCCCACAAATTCAAATTTAGTGCCGTCAAAAAGCCCTTTATCGCTCAATTTCAGGGCTGGTATCACAAGGAGGGCCATAAAAGACAAGGTCATAAACGGCGCGCTTAAATGGCTGCCCATGTCCTTAGCCATTGAGTCGATAGCGGTGTAGGACCTGGCAATGGCATACCCGTCTTCCGCGCTCATTAGCCCGGCAACCGGCAGCGGCAGTATTGCTTCTTTTGTCTCATTTACAGCACTAATACCTCCCTTCTGTTCAATTACCAGGTTTACCGCTTTACAGATGCTTTCATCATCTACACCCACTGCCACAATATTATGACTGTCATGCGCTACCGATGAGGCCAGTGCCCCTTGTTTGAGTCCAAAATTTTTGATAAATGCTGTGGCTACAGGGGCATCATAATAGCGGTTAACTACTGCTATTTTAAGGATGTCGTTTTCAGGATCGCTGATAACATACCCCTTCCCGATTTTAGGAGCCGCAGACAGCTGATGCGTGATCAATTGCCCGTCCAGGGCCTCAATTACTCTTAACCGGCCGGCTCCATCTGCCTTAACCGCAAATGCTTCCGAGGTTTTAGGCGTACAATCAAAATTATTGACAACGCCCGCGGACTGGGACTCTATCAATGTCTGACCGTTTTGGGCAACCAGCTGCCCGTTGATATAAGTTTGAATGACGTCGAAATGGTCGAGGTCTTTTACCGCAATGAAATCAGCCGCATCTCCTTCTTTCAAAAGTCCCACATCTAATTGATAGTGTTTCACGGGGTTCAGGCAAGCTGCTTTCAATATCTTGAAAATATCGATACCTTTTTCCACAGCCCTGGCGCAAAGCCGGTTAATATGTCCGGCTTCCAGGCTATCAGGGTGCTTGTCATCGCTGCAAAACATGATCTGGTCGGGGTAATCATGAAGCAGCTCAATCAATGCCTCAAAGTTTTTAGCCGCGCTTCCTTCCCTGATCAGTATATGCATGCCAAGCCCCAGTTTATCTAATGCCTCTTCCGCAGTAAAACATTCATGATCAGTGCTGATTCCGGCATTCGTGTATATCCGGGCCTCCTCACCTCTTAGCCCGGGAGCATGGCCGTCTACCGGCTTTCCAAGATCATGAGCTGCTTTTATTTTGAGCAATACTTCGGGATCCCCGCTTAGAACGCCGGGGAAATTCATCATTTCGCTGAGGTATTTTATTTCGGGCTTCTCTAGCAATTGTCTGACGTCATCCACATCCAAAACCGCACCGGCCGTTTCAAAGCTGGTGGCCGGCACGCAGCTGGGGGCGCCAAAATTAAATTTGAAAGGAACGGTTTTGCCATTGCTGATCATGTATTCCACGCCTTCCATGCCACAAACATTGGCTATTTCATGGGGGTCGCTGATCGTTGCAACGGTTCCATGCACCACGGCCAACCGGGCAAATTCGGAGGGGATCAGCATGCTGCTTTCAATATGAACATGACTGTCTACAAAACCAGGCAAAATAAAATGATCAAAACGGGCTCCTTCAAGCCGCTCAATGCTTTCAATCACCCCATCATTTACTGTTACTTTTCCGGGGTAAATGCTGCCGGCTGTTATATCTACAATATTTCCTTCGATATTCATAGCATTAAAAGTAATGTATTTAAGGGCTGGTTATGAGGATGTTTAAAGGAAAATTCCTTTAGCAAGCAGAAGTGGCCTATAAGCGATCTATTGAAGTACCTCTAGTTGAGTAAGGTTGAGAATAAGATAACAGTGATTTCGTTTTTTTTTTTTTACGGTTGCTATGCTAATCAAAAGCAAAAAAAAGAGAGGCGTTAACCTCTCTTTTGAAATACGATTTAGTTGGTTAAAATACCTTCCTCCAACTCGGTCACCAATTGCTGGAGGTGTTGACCGATCCAATCGGGGATAGTCTGTTTAGAAGATATAGACCACTCATTGTCATTTTTGCTAAGCCTGAAAAATATGCGATTTCCACGATCGTCAGCTGTATCTACATCAAAAACATAATCGCCAGCGTTATTATTTTTTTTGTAGTTAAACTCTCTCAATCTTCCGCTGATCTTTACCAGCCTGCTAAAGTGTATAATTTTTACGAATGAAGTATGCATTGTCGACATAAGATATTTAAATACCTCGCAAATATTGTACCGCTAAGGTAAGTTTTATAAAGTACAGTATAGGCGAGAGTGCCATTAACCCGTCTAAGATAAAATAAAATAGATAATCATTCTTGGTTTTTATGGCTCGATTATACAAGGAAAAAGTTAAGATGATAGGAATCAATAAAATAAAATTATCCACAATGCCCAAATCAGAAAAATAAGCGATGAGTAATGCAGTAATGATGTGGAGCATTACAAATAGGTTGAATACCACTTTTATTTTTTGGGGTGGTAATAAGGTTACCAGGCTCTTAACGCCTGTTAGTTTGTCATAGTCCTTGTCTCTTAGATCGAATAATATGCAAATAGGAAAAATAAGCGCAAAACGATTGATAAAAAAGAGTGTGTATACAGGCTCCCATGGTTTGTTGATAATGAAAAAAGGAAGCGCCGATGTTACATAGGTCCACATTAATGCCAGCAATATGGTTTTTCCCAGGATGAATTTTTTAAGCGCAGTAAAGGGCTGAAAAGGGAACTTAGGAGCCGTATACAGCAGCGTTAAAAATATGGCAGGCAGTATCCACTTGATATAACCCAGTTCCTTTAGCAAAAAGAAAGCGCAACCAATAGAACTGATCACGAAAAAAGCAGCGTGAAGCCATTTGTTTTTGCTGAGCCAGGGAGTGCGGGAAGCCGTTATTTCGGTGGTCTCGTCGGTGAGATACCAGTGAATACTATAGCTGGCCAGCGTTGAAAAAAACAGAAAGCCTGCAAAATGTGCTGGTGGGAAACCCAGGGAAAAGACATGAGTGCTGTATCCAGCCATAGCCACAGCGCAGAGGGCTATG
>JBCNOR010000217.1:0-7944 GCA_039593785.1 Niabella sp.
ACAATGCTAGAGCTTGATATGCACACCAAAGCTGATTACTTTCTGAATGGGATATAGTCCACGATAGTTTTCGGGATCTGCACCGTTAAAGGTTTTAGAAGATAAGCTGAACAGGTTATACCCGTTTACAAACACACGGGTGGACTTGACTCTTATCCTGTTCAGTATAGAAACCGGTAATGAGTAGCCCAATTCAATACTGCGCACGCGGAGAAAATTACCGTTTCTTAACCAGAAGCTATTGGTTGCTGCATTATTAAACTCTCCATTATAAGGGCCGCCATTAGTAGTCAACCTTGGATAGGCGGCATTTGGATTGGCCGGTGTCCAATGGTCCAAATGCACTTCAAAGGCCTGGCCTACGCCTTCCAGGAACTCCCGATAGCTGTTACCCGAAGGATAAACCTGCCTGTTCAACTCCGCTACCAATAATGTGGAAAAATCAAACTGGCTCCATTTAAACCCTAAGTTGCTACCTAAAAGAATAAGGGGCTTTTCAGAGCCTATAATGGTCATATCATACTGGTTGATCACACCATCGTTATTGAGATCTTTAAATTTGATATCGCCCAGCTGAGGTTTATAACCTTCTGTAGTTGCACGATTATCCAGCTCTGCCTGTGTCTGGTATAATCCTTCAGCGATATAGCCGTAAGTCAGGCCCACCGGATGCCCGGTTCTTTGCATCCATTCATATATTTGTTTAGGTTCACCGTTATCAACCAGCTTGCTTTGCTGAATAGCTGCGTTCACGGATACCGAATAACCGAACGTCCCTTTTGTTTCTTTCCAACCCAACACAGCCTCTACCCCACTATTATTCTGTTTGCCGATATTTTCATTAGGATAAGCAATGCCTAATGTTCCACTGTTAGTTCCTCTTATAATGCTCAAATCACTGTACTTATTAAAGTAATAATCTACATCAAACGATAACCTGTCGTTCAAAAAGCGGGAATCCAGGCCGACATTTAACATATTTGCCTTTTCATAAGTAATGCTTGGGTTGGCCAGGAAAGATTCTGCAATGGTAGTAGTTGAAGTTGCAGTGGAGCCAAAATAAGTAGTAGGTGCGTTATTGTAAGACTGGATATAAGTAAAATAACTTCCGTTATCCAGGCCAGACATGCCATAGGAACCATGAATTTTCAATTCGCTTAACCAGCTCTTGCCTTTCAGAAATGTTTCGTTGTGCAAATTCCAACCCAGGCCGATGGAAGGGAACATACCATATTTAAAGCCGCCATCTGAAGGATAGCGATTCGCCCCATTATAAGCTGCAGCGAACTCTGCAATAAAGCGCTTATCGTATACATAGGAAGCATGAGCCGATAAGCCCTGAACAGTTAGCTTTAAGTTAGAGCCGGCAATCAGGTTATCACGGTTGGCGAGTAAAAGTATATCCAGGTCATGACGATCTTTGTTTTTAGAATAGCCTAAAGAAAATTCCTGGAAATTAGATCGATTCTGATAAGCAACTGCATTATTGTTAACCTGCTCAGTATTGGTACCGTATTGACCATACACCGGAGTATTGGCGTCATTATTCATGATCTGGAATACCGCAAATCCTTTGCTACGGGTATAGTTCTCCCGCATGTCGCTAAAAAAGGATACGCGTGCTTTGGCCCATAACCCCGGCAATATGTCATCCAGTTCCCTACGCAGGTAAAAATCAGTGAGGACAGTTCTGGTATGTCCGACAAAATAGCCGGAATACAAAGATTGTCCTAAAATATTATTCTGAAAGCGGGATGAGCCTCCGAAACTTCCATTAGGATTACGAATGGGATAAGCGCTATTAGGTGTGTTCAAAATGGCCTGAAAAATATTATTAGTGCCATCACTTCCGGGTGCATTAAGATCCATGATCCGGCCCATAATATATACACCGGCATCTACCCGGTCAGTGATCTTCACGTCTACATTAGAACGCACGAAATACCCTTTGGCCCCAGCATTCGTGCTATAGTTATTACCATCGTCTGTTTTTAAAAACCCATCCTGGTTAAAGTGTTCGAGATTGACAAAATATTTAAAAAACTCGTTCCCGCCGCGGGCATTCACATTATAGCGGGCCATAGGCGCAGATTGCTTCATCACCTGATCTGTCCAGTTAACATTGGGATACAAATAAGGGTTGGAACCATCTTTATACGCTTGTATAGCGGCGTCACTAAAGCCATTGTTCTGAACAGACAGTCCATCATTTTTCAGGGCTTCATTATACAACTGTGCGTATTGATATGCGTCCAGAGGTTTACCTATCAGATTCCGGGTAGGTTGTTGGGTGCCCCATTGTCCCGAAAAGCTGATCTCTGATTTCATAGCTGCCCCTTTTTTGGTAACAACAGACAGGGCCCCTCCTGCACCTCTTACACCCAGCATTGCCAGGGCAACTGCATCCTTTAACACGGTAACCGATTCAATTTCCTCTATCCCTATTTCTGTTATCGATCTGGGTATGCCATCTATCAATACTAATGGCGTTCTGCCCCGCAACAGCATTGACATCCCTTCATTTAATGGCTGCCCGTTGGTCTGGTTTATTTTTAAACCGGGCAGCTGGCCGGCAAGCCCAATTGGAAATGATATTACAGGCGTATGATGAATAGCAGTTCCGTTTACTACAGATGCAGATGCCGTAGACCGGGACTTTTTGATATTGTAATAAATAAGCGGATAGATGGTTGGGACAGAATCATTCTCACTCATTGTATCAATGGCAGTTGTATCTGACTGTGCCAGCAAGCCGAGGGGAAGGCCGCAAAGTATCACAACAACGGCTTTTAATGCCAGCGTTTGTCTAAATGATATCATAGTTTTTTAAAATTAACATTGCGTTATTGTTATATAATTTTCGTTGCAGATGAGGGGAGCTATTTACATCAAAATAAATTTTCCCTGTGGCGAAGCAGCATGGGTTTACGTTTCATATTGGCTTTAAAGTGATTGATTGGAATCGTTAATTCTATTAACAAATTTATCAGTTGATACAGCCGTTACGAAGCAAACTGTTTTGTTTTTTTTATTGGGATCGTTCCCATTTTTGGGACCGTTCCCAATATTGAAAAATGCGCTTATATCTAAGGATGTATGTACAGTTGACATAAGCTTTACAATAAGCATCGTCATGGTTTGATTGATTTTTTGTTAGTTAATGGGTATGGGGCGATTTATGGATCCGGAGTTTATTACCAGTATTGCTATCAATGTAAAGTCCTGAAGTGACGAGATGCTGGTAGCAAAAAATCTATTTAGTAACATTAAGCTTCGCAGAGGCGATATATTATCATTTCGCTTAAAAGTTTAAATAAGTTCAATATTGCCCTGTATGAACCAGGCATTAACATCACTTAACCTTACTACATCATGCGCTGTAAGAAATGAGCTTATAATAATGGGATCATCAAAGCCTGCGAATAGCTAACGGGGATTAAAAAGGGCTTTCCTTACATTATCGACTACTACAGAGTCGCTGTCAGCAACATCAATAGCATCGCCTTTTCCCAGATACAATATATCCCTGAAAACGGCGTCTCTTATGCCTTTGGCTTTTACGGGCTGCCAGGTAACCATATTCTTTACAAACAAACCTTTGATATGGGCTGCGTATTCGGCTACCAGGCCCTGGTTGGACAAAGCATTGATGGTCATATTCTCCACAAATACATTTTGTATCCTGAGCTTGCCCACCGGCATGATGCGAATGGCGCGATGCGAGATGGAATAAAAGTCCTGCCAGTTCTGGAGGTATATATTGGCAATATTATCCGCAGGCCCACCATAAACCGAACCACTAACCACATTTACATTCTCCGCTCCGGCCGGTACGCCGGTATCCGTTATACCTATATTAATAAAATCATCCCCACTATTACCCCGGCAGCGCTCGATAATAATATTCCTGCATCCGAACCGAACCCCCATTCCATCCTGGTTTAATACCTGTTTTTCTACCCCTGCAATAGTAACAGCTTGTCGTACCTGGAAGGTAATATCCCTTACCACACCATTGGTACAGCGTTCCAGCACTATTCCATGGGCGTGATAGTCCTTTAATTTAATACCGCTGATCTCAAACACATCTACATGCGCCAGTATAACGGCATGATTACGCCAGCCCCCTTTTTGATTCTCACCGGGCTTACCCGCATCGGATCCATAAGACTGGTTAAAGCCTTCAGGATCACTCGAGAGCGTTTTATTATGATCACCGGTAGCCCGTGGATTAGCAGCACCTTCCAATAATACATTTCCCTTACCAATGATCCGGATATTACTTAATGGCTTGACATCCGAAATACCCAAACCAGCGTTTGCAGAACGTATGAAATTATCCCTGCAGTGATCGGAAAGCTTAATGGTACAGTTATCCAACTCTAACACTGCATTACCCGGTAATAAAATAGCTTTGTCGATCAACCAGATCGCAGTTTTCTTCACTTCATCATATGCCGGTATTACTACTTTGGCGTTATACTTTCGGGCTTTGTCTATAGCCTGTTGAATTCTTTCGATCTGTGAGCCTTTTTTAAACATATTAGGCGTGAAACAGGCAACATCCCGACCTGATACACCCAGCTGATCTTTGGTTGCCTGTCCTTTCGCAGTCAAGACCAGCGCGACCAGAATCATTAATATTCGGTAGTTGCCCCTCCTTAAAAATCGGCCTGTCTTTTTTAAAACATCTCCCATACAATTCTCTTTCTATATGCTACCCGTAATCCAGTTATTTTATAGTTACATCCGAAACAATCGTCCAGCCTTCTGCAGTAACATTTCCTTTTGTTGCCAGCAATATACCCGGCTGGTTCTGTTTAGATGTGTCTACTATTGCAACTGCCCAAAGATACGCTCCACTGGCTACCTGGCTCAGATCCGGCTTAAACAGGTAGGTAGTTGTATTACCCTTGATCCATTTAGAAGGATCAGAAGTATCATCCACAAATACAGATATAGGTTTTTTAGAAACCGGATCCAGTAAAGCGAAAGCTACTTTATACTTATAATTCCATTGTTTTATATTGTTAGGACAATAGCCCCAGCCCATATTACCCCATTTATGCTCGATTGTTGTTTTTGCAGACTTCAGAACGCTTGCGGGTATAGAGATCTGATCGGGGTATAAACGGTACCCCCCTTCGCTGATAAAGGATTTCACGAGGTCGAAGGTTTCATTAAACCAGATATCCGTTTCACCGATCCTGAAATCCATCATATTGACACCTGCCTGTTTAGAATCGTCATACTCACCACGTCTTACATCGCCTTTCGTAACATATTTCCGCGCATCGGTTTGATAGGGATGCTGGGCTGTAACCCATCCGCCTTCCATAATATTGGGCAGCTTATGCTTCCATTTTTCGGCAATTGCTTTTTCCCATGACTGGTAATAGCCCGACATACCGAATGCATCATGCCTTAAGATGTACCCCTTGGAGAAGGCATAATTCAAAAGGTTTTCGCTCATAGGGTCTGCAGCGCCCCAATCTTTAGGCATCGCAATAAGCCGGTGGTAGTTAATCGCCAATGGAATTTTTGTAAACGCACCCGAATATAAATCCACGGCCCATTTAAATACCTGCTCACGGTTATTAGCGTCGAGGTAGTTCATGGAGTGCGCTTCACCCCATTTGCCCAGGCCGAAGCCATCAATAAATTCTACCAATTCGGGGTCATTAAATTTTTGGGCAAAAGCTTTTATGAACTGCGTATATTTTTGCTGAAAGACAGGATCATCGGGGTAAGGAGACCAAACCGTTTTGCTACCCGTTTGGGTATAATAGCCCTGGGCACCGGCTTCGCGCACATATGCTGGTGTGAAATCTTCCGCCTTATCGCGACTATCAATTACTACGCGTAATGCTATTTTCATTTTGCGCTGGCGTGCATTGCTGATCAATGTTTTTAGCTTTTCATTGGTATCCCACCCGTACACATTTTCCGACGGGTTCAACGAGGTCCAGCTCGTCCTTACATACATCGTTCCTGCAAAATCTTCTATTTTGAAAGTACCCGACTGGCCCGGAACACTGATACGGTCAAGCTTGGTCCAGAAATCAGCAGGGGTATTCAAAGAGCCATATAATACCCATCCGTTTAGTGGATTCCGAAGCATGGTTCCGTTATCTGTTGGAATACGAATTACAGTGTTGGTGTTGACAGGATCTTCCTGCTCATTGCCGTTCGAAGCGGCTACTTTTTTTGAACAATTAGCAAAAGCTAGCATGGCCATTAATGCCAGAGTCATCGATGGTATCAGTCTTTTAAATTTCATTTTGATTTATTAAAAAGTTATAAAGGATTTATTTACTCACTTCTATTTTGATCTTTTTATCCTTCACCATCACGTAGTAATCACCTTCCTCAATAATTCTCTCTCCTTTTGCATTCACAAAACCAAAGTCTTTTTTGATATCGATATCGAACCGGAAACTTTTGGTTTCTCCTTTTTTGATCAGCTGCTTATCAAAATACTTTAGTTCCTTTACCGGCCGGGAAATGGTAGATACCGGGTCATTAATAAACCAATGAACCGTTTCCAGTCCGTCCCTTTCACCCGTATTAGTTACCGGTATCTCAATCGAAATTTTTCCATCAGGACTTACTTTAGTTGCTGTGGCTTTGATATCGCCATATTGAAAACTGGTATAACTTAAACCATAGCCAAAATCATATAAAGGTGTAGAAGGGATATCCTGGTACTTACCCTGGTGAGGACGGGCACTTTGGCGGTGGTTGTAATAGATGGGTATCTGGCCGGTTGCATAAGGAAAGGTCATGGATAATTTTCCGGACGGATTTACCCTTCCTGCAATAACACCAGCTGCGGGCCTGCCACCCGGAACACCCGGATGCCACATGGTCAAAATAGCATCTGATAAGGGTTCCAGCCGGTTGAGCTCAAGGGGACGGCCACTTGAAAGCAGCAGGATGACCGGTTTGCCCAATTTTCTTATTTCAGCCACGAGGTCTTCCTGGATCTTAGGCAGGGCTATGCCGGACCGTGATGCATTCTCACCGCTCCAGGTGGCTTTTTCGCCCAGGCAAATAATAACCGCGTCTGCACCGGCGGCTATTGACCGGGCTTCTTCAAAACCCGACTGATCAGCCCCATCGAAGTCGCAGCCCCTGGCCTGCACAATCTCCGCCCTACCGGCAAACTCCTTTTTTAATGCATCATATACGGTTGTAACATCCTCTGCATTTCCCTGTGCCCTCCAGGAGCCGAGCAAATGCCATTTGTCTTTAGACAAGGGACCTAATACCGCAATCCTGGACACATCAGACAGTGGCAACGTATTATTTTTATTCTTTAGCAATACCACTGATTCTTCAGCCAGTTTTTCTGCCACGGCTAAACTTTGTGGCAAAAGGAAACGATCTTTATCATTAGTTTCCGGTGTATAAGGACGATCAAAAAGTCCCAGGCGAAACTTTACTCTTAGTACTCTTTTTACCGCGTCGTCCAGCAATTGTACGCTGATCTTTCCCTCTTTTACCAGGGCTCCCAGGTGATTGTCGTAGCTGCGGTTCATCATGTCCATCTCCACCCCCGCAGTGAATGCCTTAAAGGCCGCTTCCTTCTTATCTTTTGCCACACCTTGTGGTCTCAATTGCTCGATAGCGCCCCAGTCCGATACTACAAATCCATCATGCTTCCATTTTCCTTTCAGTATATCTCTAAGTATATAGCGATTGGCTGTGCCGGGCGTTCCGCTGATATCATTAAAGGAACTCATTAAAGTGGCCGCGCCTGCTTTCACCCCTGCTTCATAAGGAGGCATATAGGTATCCCAGAGTGTTTGCTCCGAGATTTCAGTATATACATAATCACGGCCGGCTTCTGATGCGCCGTATCCCACATAATGCTTTAAACAGGCAGCAACCTTATTGGGCGCAGCTAAATTGTCACCCTGGTACCCCTTTACAGAAGCCACC
>JBCNOR010000218.1:0-7927 GCA_039593785.1 Niabella sp.
CGCCCGTCAGTGGTGATTTCTTCAGGATATACATATTTCAAACTGCTTAGCGAGAACTGGCAGGCCTCAGTAATTTCCTGGATACGCATCAAGGCATCCGGATAGTGCCGAAACAGCCTGTACATTTCTCTGGGTGCTTTTAAATGGCGCTCTGCATTTTGCCAGAGGCGATATCCGGCATTATAAATTGTGCATTTTTCACGCGTGCAGGTAAGTACATCCTGCAGCTCCCTGCGTTCGCGATGATGATAATATACATCGTTGGTAGCTATCAATGGTACTTTACAATCTTTAGACAATTGTGCCAGGCGATAAAATTTTTTATCATCATAAGCTTGGTAAGAGCGGGTCATCGCCAAATACAGGTCGCTGCCCAGGTGTTGACTATACTCCCGCAGGTGATCTTTGAACTCCGTATCAAAGTCAAAATGTTCATTTAATTGATAGGGTGGGATGGCTATAAATTTGATTCCTTTTCTGTATTGGTACACATCTTTTTTGTACAAAAGACATTGCCCTTTCTCGGTTCTCAGGTTACCTTCAGATAACATCGTGGAAAGCCGCGCATAGGCTTCTTTATCGGTGGGGTAGGCTAATAGATCAGGACCGTCCTGCAATACCAGGTGGCAGCCAATAATCAACCGGATGCCTGTTTTCTTAGCTTCCACATGCGCCCGTACGATGCCTGCTAAGGTATTATGATCGGTAATGGCAATGCAGGAATGCCCGAGTGCTGCAGCTTCCTGCACCAGCTCTTCAGGATGCGAAGCACCTCTTAAAAAGCTGAAATTACTGGTAACCTGCAGATCTGTATACGATAGCGTCATATTCTTGCATTACTTTTTTTAAGACTCAGGCAAAAAAACCGTGAATAAACCATTGGGGTTGCTGAACATCATCATAATGACCCAGCCGGAAGATCCAGTAACGGGCGCCGGTTTCATCTTCTATACAATAGTAATCCCGGTAATGGCCCTGTTGCAGCCACCATTCCTGCTCTATACGTTCCGGGCCGTCAGCCTTTTTTACTTTATGCATTCGTCCCTGGTATTTGAAAGATTTAGGCGGATAGTCGGGCACCAATACCATTACTTCAATCAATACCGGCTTTGCCAATAAATGCAGGGGACGTAAGCCTGCGGGCCATTGTGCCGTGCTGCAGTCCTCTGCTGATGTAGCCAGACGTACGGATCGCTCGGGCCAGTAATGTTCATCGGGTAGGTATCTTTTAATATTTTGAGGTCCTACCCGGTCAGCAATCCGGTCAAGCAGCTCCGCCAGTTTTGCATCATCCTGTGTTACAGCCGTATGCCATAGTGCATCCTGGGTAGGAGCCAGGGGCATTACCTGCGTCACTTCCAGTGTAAAAACTTCAATGCCTAATGCCGGCTCTATAGTGGGCAGTGTATGCTCGAATAATTTCATCAGGTGCTGCAGGTTTACCGAAGGCCGGCCCGTGCCGATTTTTAACTGTTGCTGTTTTCCGTCTATGCGATGGGTAGTGAATACACAGGCACGTATACCCATTTCTTCTTTTTTCAACCGCTTGCAAATTTCTTCCAGTAACTGGTGAAGCGCTATTTCAATGGCTTGAGCGGTTCGCACCGGTTCCAGGCAGGGCAGGTGAATAAAATAAGGTGTTGTAGGTCGCAACGGCTCTATAAACTCCGGCGCGAGGCCCAATGCCTGGTGAAGCCTTTGTAAAAAAGAATTGCCAAAACGCCTGCGAAGTGCTGATCCGGGCATGTTAATAAACGTATCGATGCGATGCATGCCCAGCTTGGAGAGCTTTTCCAGCACGGGTGTTTCCAACCTCAATGCAGCCGGTGGCAAAGACAGTAAGGCCGTTTTTTCCTGCAGGGGTGGTACAATAAATGTTGAGGCACTGAACCGGGCCATAGCCCATGCCACACCAATAGTACCGGCAATGGCAACCCTTACCTGGTAACCCATGCGGGAAAACTTTTGAACGATGTCCTGCAGGTATGGCTCCTCGCCACCCCAGAGATGCGTACACCCGGTTGTTTCTATAGTGAGTCCATCCGGCAGGTCAATAGCTACTACCGGGCTAAATCGTATACACCATTCACCCAAAGCTTTCAATAATTCATGCTCCGAATTTTCCTCCCATTTAAAAACTTCCAGTTCGGGAAGAACCGTTTTACAATCGGCCACCACCATACCCGTTTGGATGCCTTTTGCTTTGGCACCGGGAGACACAGCTTTCGCTACCATTTTGCCATGCACCGGGGCCGCTATCACAAAGTCGGTATGAGCCAGTGCAGGATCCTGTCTTACTTTACGGTTGGCCAACAGGCAGGGAAACCATATAGAGGCATAGCGCTTTTCCATATCATCCTGTTTGTAGTTGCTGGTAAGCGGGTAGAGCAGCGGGCCGTTTTTCCAGGTGACTAAACTGGCCGGATTTCCATTGTAACTGCCATTGCCCGGTTTGACCATTACGTACTTTCAGCAATGCTACATTCCATAGGGGGAAGCCCACCCCGGGCAGGCCATCCTCAGCTATGCTGGGCAAAGGTTGAATATGCCAGCGTGCCGCACAGGCAACTGTTTCCTGTTGCCGGGGTGATACCCGGTGTATAAAACCCGTAACATGGCTTTGTTCTACAGCCAGCTGCAAACGCCTGGATTCGGTAAAACTTAAATGATCCGTGGCACCCACCACTGCCACCAGGGTTTCGCATTTTAAAGATTCTTCAATGATCCAGAGCAGATCTTTTGATTTTCGTGCTTCCACAAAGATGACCTGCTCCGGTTCAATACCAAAGCTTTTAAGGGCGGGAGGATAAATTACCTGTTCCTGCGCAATCCACATACACTTTTTAGAATGGCTGAGCATCTTACCCAGTAGTGCTGCTATGAAACCATTCGTCGCTACCGCTTCTGCTTCGCTATAGCTGCTTAACTCGTGCACAACGCGGAAGGGAAAAACTTGGTAAGGAAATGCCGATTCTATAATTCCCAATCCTATTGACGATTGAGCCTGTACAGGAGGGGGCTTATAGCCCTGCAGGGAAAGAATTTCCTGCTGTAAGGTATGTAATACTCCTTTGTCCATTACCCATAGTCATGTGGTACAAAGGTAATTAATTGCTAAAATAATTAGTAATTAATGCTAAATATTTTGTCTTTTGGGGATAAGTTTTTCAAGAGGTATGAATTGCACCACTAACTAAGCACTCTTATATAATTCAATCAATTTCGCGTAACTTCCTGCTATCAAAGCTATTTTTATGCATCGTCGTGAACTATTAAAGCAGGGCGCCCTGGCTGTAGCCGCCTTTGGATTGAGCAGGGATATTTTTGCCGCGGGAACAAGTAATTCAATATATAGCGGGAAGGCTGCTGATATTATAAAGCTAAGTTCCAACGAAAATCCATACGGCCCATCTCCCCAGGCACGAAAAGTAATGAGTGAAGCGGTAAATGGCTGTAACCGTTATCCCTGGGAAACGACTACTTTGCTCAGAGAAAAGATATCGATACCTTATCAATTAACAAAAGAAAATGTAATAATAGGAGCGGGTTCTTCGGAGTTGCTAGGCCTGGCATCTGTTCTGGCTGCTTTAAAAAAGGGCAATATAGTGGCACCCGACCCAACATTCAGGTTGTGGATACCCGCTGCAAAGAAATTAGGAACGCCGGTTAAGCTGGTACCATTAACAGAACAAAAGGCTGTAGATCTGCAGCGTTTGAAAGAAGCGATAGATGCTGATACCCGCATGGTGTATATCTGTAATCCCAATAATCCTACAGGCACCATATTAACTCCTAACGAATTAGAGACATTTATTAAAGAAATTGCTCCGTCTGTTATTGTATTAATAGATGAAGCTTATACCGAATTTGAAGATACAAAGAGTGTTGCACACCTTGTAAATGAGTATCCGAATTTAATAGTGGCTAAAACCTTTTCCAAAATTTATGGAATGGCAGGAGCGAGGGTAGGCTTTGCTTTGGCTCATGCTAACACCATTCAACAATTGAATGACCTGCAACCCTGGGCTAATGCAGGAGCGGGAGGCATATCGCTGGCAGGGGCTATTGCTTCACTGGAGGATACTTCATTTGTAACGATGTGCAAAAAGGAGAATGCAAAGGCCCGTAATATTTTTTATCAGGCCCTGGATCAAAATGGTATCCCCTATATACCATCAGCCACCAGCTTTGTTTATTTCGATACAGCAAAATACCCCAAAGACTTTAAAGCGGTTTTGGAGGCAAAGAACATTATCGGCGCCAGGAGCTTTGAAGAAAACTCAAAATGGCTACGCCTGAGTGTGGGTACTACTAAGGAAATGGATCAGGTAGCAGAAACGATCCGTTTATAATACCATATTATTATGCTCAGGCAGTAATATTAAGCCGCTTGCACAGGTATTGTAGCTCTTCGATGCTTTTAATACTATTTACTTTAATGTTGGTTACAAATACACCGGTTACATTATTGTCTTCTGTTTGAACTTTTACCAGGCCATTTACATATTCATTTACTGCAATAGAATTGGCTTGCTGGAAACCGAGGCTGATTATTTCGTGGGTAGTCATAAAACTTGTTTTTAATTACAATCCAAAATAAATGCCATCCGGGTAGAAAATTTTGCCAATATCGGTGAGTGCCCGCTATAATTCGATCTATGGAGGCCCCTTTTCGTTCAATACTTTTTTTGAGTAGCTGGGTAGCTTCTTTGATGCCAGCGAATTGTAAATAGAAACCTGCGAATTGTAACCCGGTGCCACCAATATGCAGGTTATGTTATTTATTTGAATTGAAAAGCAATTCTTATCCTGTAAATAGGGGATAGCAATCTGCCCGTAAAACTATTTCAACCATCAAAACCGATCAAATGAAAAAGGTAAACCTTATTGCTACTATAGCAACAGCTCTTTCTCTATCGCTTTTTTCCTGTGGCAACGGATCCGTAGAAACCGCCAAGAAATTGCAAAGCAGTTATGAGTATGAAGGCAAAACAGTAGAACTGACAGGCGAATTTGACGCACCCTTTTTTACGTTCAGTTCGGGCCAGTCCACAACCATTCCTATGTCATTTGTGGTAAAGCCCGGCGCTATGAGCTCTGAAAAGGAGACGCTCTCTGATATTGTAGTGACACAGGGTACCGGTAAAAATAGTGTACAGCTGGAGCTGGCTGCAGATCAGAAGAAATATACATTGAAGAATTTTAATGTATATGACAGCAAAGGTGAAAAGTATAATCTGGACGAACATCCCACTTTTAAAATTAAAGGAACGGTTCATTATGCCGAACTTCAAAAGCCGGAAGCGGACAGGAGAACAGACAATTTTGCCATGCAGATAACAGATGTAACCATTGAAAAAGATTAGCCAAAATAATTCAGCATATGAGTATTGAGTTGGGAAACGCTTCCGCCTTTGGGTGGTTTATTATTGCCGTTGCTATTATTATGTCGATAGGTATTATTTATACCTATCGTAAAAAACAGGCTATTAAATTAAAATATGTTGTTGCGGTTATCATAATGTTTGTAGTAGGCATTAAATGGCTTTTGGACAATTAATCGATAGATTTTTAATTTAATAGAAAAAGCTGCTTATAAGTAAAAACGAGCCGGATAGATTTTATTCTATCTGGCTCGTTTTGTAAGGCTCATACTATGAATCAATCGGCTGCTACTTCGGTTGTAGGTATTCCTGCAGCACATTCCTGATAGAGGGGTAGGCCTGGGGTAAATATTCGTCCAGCTTTTCTTCCTTCACCCATTCAATTTTGTCAATATCTTCATCCGTTTGGGGAACCAGCTTTTCATCCAGGCTGCTTTTCATTAAAAACCAATGCGATTCTTTCATAACATGATGGGTGCCCTGCTCATAACTATGATAAGTAATAGTTAGAAATTTTCCTAATTCCACATTTTTCAAACCGGTTTCCTCCTGTACTTCCCGTACAGCACATTCCTCGATGGTTTCGCCCTTATCCAGGTGTCCCTTGGGCAAATCCCAGGCGCCCCGACGGAAGATCATGAGCATCTCGCCATTTTCGTTGACAACTAATCCGCCCCCCGCTACATGTACTTCGAACTTCTTAAAAAACTGCTTTTTCAACTCTTCCAGGTCAGGGTGCAGGAAAATGCCCCGCCTGATCTCCGGCAGGTCGATTTCTTTTAGCATGGCTTTTACGGTATGACTATCCAGCTCGTCAATAAAAATAGTATCGGGCTGATGGTGTAATTTTTCGAGATGTTCGTCCAAACTATCGCACAAATGGACAGGTTTATTGTGAACGTAAACGGTAATCTGCATAACTATGTGGATTATAAAGAGCGGCGTTTTGAGGCCGGGTATCGGGAAACTTTTATTTTCGCAACCTAAAAATAGGTAGTAGGTATGAACGATGCAAAAGTTGTGGCCGAAAAATTATTACAGGCCAACGCGGTAAAATTAAGTCCCGAAAATCCGTTTACATGGGCCAGCGGTTGGAAAAGTCCCATTTACTGCGATAACCGCAGTGTATTGTCTTACCCCTTTATTCGCGATTTTATCAAGAGTGAAATGTGTAATGTTTTGTTTGAGCAGTTTGGCGAAGCTGATGCTTTAGCGGGTGTGGCCACTGCCGGCATAGCCTGGGGAGCCATGGCTGCCGACCAGTTAAAACTGCCTTTTTTATATGTACGTCCGAAACCCAAAGACCACGGTTTGGGAAACCAGATCGAGGGCAGGTATGAACCGGGACAAAAAATTGTAGTGATAGAAGACCTCGTGAGTACCGGGAAAAGCAGCCTGCAGGCAGTAGATGCCCTGGTTGCTGCCGGACTGGAAATTGTGGGAATGGTGTCTATTTTTACCTATGATTTTTCAGTAGCCAAAGAAGCTTTTGAAGCCAGGGGACTCAAATATCATCCGCTTACCAGCTATCCGATGCTCCTCGAATTAGCCCAAGAAAAAGGAATTATACAGCCAGAACAAGCGGGCCAGTTATTACAGTGGAGAGAAGATCCTGCCAATTGGACAGGTATTCAATAGCGTGGTTTTAACCCAAACCGGCTCGCGTTAACCAGCCAAAGTTTTTTATTTCAAAGAATTGGCCTCATCCCTGCATGCAGCTTTAACCGCTCATTGCAGGGATTTTTTTGTCTTAGATTTAATTTTTCAATAACCGGGCAGGCGTCAAAGTATTTTTATAAGTGCATTGATCCGTTTTAGAACAGCTTATAAACATCTTTTGCCAGACAGAGAATCACATGAACGATTTAGTATGCTTATTATATACTAATAAAGTTAGTAAAATGGGTATTTAAGGTCTTAATATCTATAGCTAAATAAATTAGCGTACTTTAATTATTACAATATATTAAATTTTAATTCTTTGTATTATTTATATCAATATTTACATTGATAATTTTGCGCAATTGCTGAAGCCATATTCGTAAATTATAGAATGGCATTTAAATGTATGATGTTTTTAATTTAAAGAATTGAAAAATAAAAACTTATGATTAAATACATATGAACTGACTTAATATAAAAAAGAGATTAATAGAAATTTACATCTGCTGGAGCTATCTTAATTTATTATAGAGGTCATTTTTCATGTTTTCAAGGCAATGTCGGGCACAAACAAAAGTATTGAAATGTATTTTATGTTAAATTTAATTTGAGGTGTTTTTGTTGAAATTGTTTCTTCGGATTAAAACATAGAATGTACTGTTCTTGTCCCCTACCCCAGGGGGAATACGTAAGGTTTGTATTATTTCAGGAGATACCTTAGAAACTTGGCCGTTAGAACTGTTTTTCAAAAATGCAGGTATGGTGACTTTATGACAGCGTGCAGCGAGGGTATCCAAAGATCCAACGGGACTTGGTTTAATAACAAACCGGCATCAATTTTATTGAAATGCATCCGACTGGTTTGTGAGACACCAACCTCC
>JBCNOR010000219.1:0-7907 GCA_039593785.1 Niabella sp.
GCAAGAATGAGGACAAAAAGCCTGCTGATACAGGCGGTTCAACGGAAGATCGCGTGTCAGCAACACAAAGCCTGGCAGACACCTATTTTTTCAAAACACTTGAAGGCACTATTGCCGGTAAACCGGTAGTGATGAATATGGTAAAGGCAGCTGATCGCATCGACGCGAATTATTATTATGTTGAACAGGGACAGACGATCTTTCTTACCAGGAACTGGGAAAAAACATCAGGGGATAGCATTTACCTGATAGAAGTTACCAATATCACTTCCGGGAAATCGCCCGCTCTTGCTATGCACATTTCAGCTGATGGCATTAAAGGTACCTGGACCAGTGGTGATGGAATGGTCTCCTATCCCATCGATTTAAAAGAATCTACTATTCAACCGTCGATAAATGTAGTGGCCATAGGTGCGGTTGACTCGGCACAATACCTTAAATTCAAAAAAGATACGCCAACCCTTAAAACAGCAGTAAGTGTTATAGCCGCCGCTGATGAAACCCAGGCCTGGCTGAATGAAAAGATAAAAAGTTTTTTAGGAACCACCCGGCACGACAGCCCTGGTCTATCGATGCAACAAGTAGTTAATAACAAGGTAAAGGAGGCGGTTAACGGATATGCCGCCGAGGTGGATAGCAGTATTGTAGGTATTAATGACGATGGGCCGCACTACTTCCTAAACAGGGAGTATGAGACCATAGGCAATGTATTGTTTAACCAGAACGGGTACCTGGTACTAAGCATGTATAGCTATGCTTATACCGGCGGTGCGCATGGTAATTATGGAACGAGCATGTATTGTTTCGATGTTGCCGCCAGGAAACAATTATCACTCGGGGATTTGTTGTCCATCGATTCAACAACCATGCAACAGCTATTGGAGCAGCATTACAGGAAGCAGTATGCGGTACCAACTCCTACCCCATTGAATGCCCGGTTATTTGTAAAAAAGCTAGAACCCAATAATAACTTTTATTTCTCGCCTAAAGGGTTGGGCTTTTCGTATTCGCCTTATGAAATAGCATCTTATGCTGATGGTGAAATAAAAGTTTGGATACCATTTACTGAATTAAAGCCTTACCTGAATACCGAGTTTGTAAAGCGAATGCATTTGTAGAACTTTCTTAATGCTTTAACAATTTGGATGGGTTCGGATTGGCGTAATCCTGCTATCTTTAGCGCAAATGTTACGGCTGCTGTTGATTTCATGCTTTTTAACTGCTACCCTTGTGGGCGCTGCACAGGTGCCTGATTTCATTTCTGTAAGAAAAAAAAATGGTGTGCCTGTTAAAAATTATTATGCCGGCACTAACATATCTTTCCAGGCTACGGACGGCAGGCGGTATGACGCACTAATTCATAAAATTGCTAATGATAGTGTTTACCTCCGGTATTTTACAACAGCTCCCTATACCAATATTTTTGGAACGGTGAGCTATGATACGGTAACCACCTATATTTTACAGCTTCATTATAAAGGAATTAAATATATCAATACTCCTAAAGCCAGCTATCGCAACCATTACCTGGGTAAACTGGGAGGAATTGCAGCCATTGGCGGACTGGGCTACACTGTTTTGAATATTGCTAACGGCCTGATAGAAAAAGCCGATCCCTTACTCGACAAACGGAATGCACGAAATGTAGCTATTGCGACAGGTATAGGCGGAACCGGGTTATTGATCAACCGGATTTTTCGAAGCTCAAAGAAAGGCAACCGGTATAAGATCGTTTATGTCGATATGAGTGTTGACAAGCCATAACAACTTATCCCGGGACTGCGTTCCTTCGATTTTTTGGGCGTATTCGAAATTGCCGCACTCATTTTTCACCGCGGAGAACATGAGCTTATTGAGTTTACGCTGAGAAATCTCTGCGAAAGCTCTTGGCCTTCCTGTCTCTGCGGTTAATTTTCTGTATCTATTTATTGCCCGGCCGCGACAATTTGGAATGCACCCTCGATTTTAACCCCAACGCGTCATTCCAATTTTCTTCTTTTCTTTGCAAAAATTCTTCAGGATAAAAACCTGACAAAACATGCAAAAAACTATTCAACTCAAATTAACTCCGCAGGAGGCGTCGGATCATGCATTTATTCAGCAGCAAATAGCCGCCAGCGAAAATATTGATCCGGCCAGCATTACAGGATTTACCATCTTAAAGCATTCGATTGACGCACGTTCCAGGCAGCCCTGGTTCAATTTAAAAGTAAACGCTTTTATTAATGAGCCTTACCAGCAACGAGCGCTGCAATCCTTCTCCTTTAAAGACGTAAGCAAAGCAGGAAAGAAAGTGATTGTAATTGGTGCAGGTCCGGCAGGATTATTTGCTGCCCTTCAATTAATTGAAGACGGGATACAGCCTATTGTACTGGAGCGTGGTAAAGATGTAAAATCACGCAGGCGCGACCTTGCGGCGATGAACAGGGAAGGAATCGTTAACCCCGAAAGCAATTACTGTTTTGGGGAAGGGGGCGCCGGTACTTATAGCGATGGTAAGCTGTATACCCGAAGCAATAAACGGGGTGACATTGACCGGATATTAAATCTTTTCGTGCGATTTGGGGCAGAAGAAAAAATACTCTACGAAGCGCACCCCCATATCGGCACGAATAAGCTGCCCAAGATCATCACTGCAATGCGGGACCAGATCATTGATTGCGGGGGAAAGGTATTGTTTGATCAAAAAGTAGTAGACTTTATTATTGACAACCATATTCTCAAAGGTGTAGTAACGCAGGATGGCACCCTAATAGAAGCGGAAGCCACTATTCTCGCTACCGGCCATTCTGCCCGTGATATTTTTCATTTGCTGCATAAGAAAGATATCCTGATTGAAGCAAAGCCCTTTGCCCTGGGAGTTCGTGCGGAGCATCCCCAAAGTTTGATTGATAAAGCACAATATAAGTGTGATACTAGGGGTGAATATTTACCTCCTGCTTCTTATAGCCTGGTTCAACAGGTTCACCATATCGGAGTATTCAGTTTTTGTATGTGCCCGGGGGGCATTATTGCACCTGCTGCTACTGCGCCCAACGAAATAGTAGTCAATGGCTGGTCTCCTTCTAAAAGAAATAACCCCTATGCTAATTCCGGCATCGTTGTACAGGTACAATTGGCTGATGTCATCGGGAACGCAAAATCCGCCGATGTTGATCCGCTGGCTTTATTAAAGTTCCAGCAGCAAGTAGAGTTCAAAGCCTTTCAGGCGGGTGGAGGCGCATTAAAAGCACCTGCACAACGCATGGTGGACTTTTGTACTAACAAATTTTCATCTACCTTACCCGATTGCTCTTACCTGCCCGGTATCAGCAGCGCTGACCTGAGCCAGGTATTGCCTTCGTTTATACATGGCGCTTTGCAAAAAGCCTTTGTTGAATTTGGTAAAAAAATGAAGGGATACTACACCAATGAAGCCGTGCTGGTAGCAACTGAATCACGTACTTCATCACCGGTAAGAATACCCAGGGATGCAGGTACATTACAGCATCCACAGGTTAAAAACCTTTACCCCTGTGGCGAGGGAGCCGGTTATGCAGGCGGCATTGTAAGTGCCGCCATGGATGGAGAAAGAGTAGCAAGAAGTATAATTCAAAAAATGGTTGGAAGTTAGATTATTTAAACCATAGCTTTTTTTAGCAGCCTCGCCAGATAAAGTCCCTGGTTGCCGGGTATCACACTACACCCATTCGCTCCTTATGTGCGGTAGCGCTAAGACGGCTACCTGCACAACATCTTTTCATAGAACTTAGTAACGGCACGAAAAAACTCAGGATTGGGCTTCTGAGCTTTACTAAAATACAATCTGCAAAAGAGATTTCAAAATATTTTTTCACCAATCAGGGACAAATATACAAAGATAAATCACAACAGCAGCTCACGGTTTTCCTGCAATTCTTTTGCAGAGCTTGAAAAATGATTCGATATTTGGTATATAAAGCAGTATACATGAGAAGGAAAACGCATCAGGGGAAAATATACGACAAGGAGAAAACCAAACAAAAGCTGATCAAAGCAGTTGGCAGTATATTAACCAGGGAAGGTTTTCAGCATATAAAGGTCAACAGGATAGAATCGGTTTCCGGGGTATCTAAAAAGTTGATTTACCGTTATTTTGGTGGACTCGAAGGGTTGATCCGGGATTACCTGGAACAAAGAGACTTCTGGAATATACAGATCAAACAAATGGAAGGCGGTTCGTATGATACCACAACCTCCCTGGAAAAAGATGAAATATGCTCCATCCTTGAAGATGATTTCCGATTCTTTGAGAAATCGCCGGAAATGCAAAAAATTATTCTCTGGGGCATCAGCGAAAAAAATAAAACACTCAAAGCCATCGCCAATAACCGCGAACGGTTTGGAGAACCTGTTTTCAAAAAGGCTGATCTTACATTTAAAGATAGTGATATTGACTTCCGGGCTGTTTCAGGCACCATAGTAGCAGCCATCTATTACCTGATCCTGCATGGTAAAATGCTGGGCACCACCGTTTGCGAAATAGATATCACTAAAAAGGAGGGCCGGGAACGGTACTTAAATACTTTTAAAAAATTAATAGACCTGTGCTATGAAAAAGCGGGGAGTAAAAAATAACGCCGTAAACTCATATCAAATATTAGTTTTCGCCGATTCCACTTTTGTAAAACTGCATCATTTCAAAGACCGACATTTTCATAGGAAGTATTTCACTTAAATACCTGGACTGACTCGTTGCCATGCAATGCATCATTACCGTCCCCAACCCACTGGTAGTTGAACGCCTGGCGTTACGTCTTTAAAAAAGTTATTGAAATACATAAATGGCCTTAGAGTGGCTGCTCCATATTTCTTGCGAACAAAATGTTACCGGCGGTGGGTACAGGCCAGGCAGGATAATTTATGGGGATAACAGAAAGGAGCATTTCTTTGCTGTTATTTCTTCTCATGGTCAACCTGCGGATCGATATCCCTGGCAATATCATGCTCGTGAGCGGCCACTATTTTATCGTTGTGCAGGTTTTGTATAGAATCTTCATGCTCTACCTCTACCTGTTCTACCCATACCGCATATTGATTGGGATAAATATTCATATCGTTGTGTATGGCAAATACCCTTGTAAAAGCGGCACCGAAATAAAGAATAACCGCCGAGTAATATACCCAAAGCAATATAACAATAATAGACCCGGCAGCACCATAGGCAGAGGTCATTTTATTATGACCCAGGTAATAACTGATCAAAAACTTGCCGAGCATAAAAAGTATGGCGGTAACGAAAGCCCCGGCACGAACGGCTTTCCAGCGAATACGGGCATCCGGCAGCACCTTAAAGATGAGTCCAAACAAGAAAGAAGTAATCATGAAAGTAATAACCAGGTTAGAGAGATAAGCTATAGTAACTTCTGTTTCAGGTATACTTTTAGTTAATTGGTCAATAAAGATATCCATAAGACCGTTGATCAGCAACGATACCAACAGCAAAAATCCTAAAGAAATCACCACCGAAAACGACAGCAGCCTGTCAATCACCAGCTTTAGCCAACCTTTGCCTTTCTTGGGCCTTGTCTTAAGCCTCCATATTACGTTAATGGAGTCCTGTATTTCTGCAAAAATGCTGGTAGCTCCAAATATTAATGTTCCCAATCCTACGACAGTTGAAAACCCTTTGCCGGAAATATCATTGGATGCTTCCTGTATGGTTGTTTGTATCTGCACTTTAGCATTTCTCCCGACAAGGCTTTCTATTTGGCCATACAGGCTTTCTTTTACAGATGCATCGTGACCCGAAAATATATCCGCTATCCATAGCACAACGATTAACAAGCCCGGTATAGAGAAAATCGTGTAATACGCCAACGCTGCACTTAATTTAAAAATGCGCATATCGAAAATCTCTTCGACAGACTGTTTAATAATGGTCCAGGTCTTCTTCATTACTGCTACTTCAGTTTTGCATTGTTGGCATGCCGCTCCGCGTCTCTTATAGTTTTCTTATCAAAGTTTCTATTCAGCGCCTCCGTAAGGTTGATACCCGTTTGATTGGCGAGGCATAACACTACCCACAAAACGTCTGCCATTTCATCGGCAAGCATTTGCTTTTGCTCTTCTTCGGTGTAAACTTTACCATTCTTATAAGATTGCTCCCCATAAATGCGTGCCATATGCTTGGATAGTTCACCCACTTCTTCTGTAAGGATTGCCATATTGGTAAGCTCTCCAAAATACTTGACGCCAATGGTTTTGATCCATTCATCTACCTGCTGTTGCGCTTCGTTGATTGTCATTTTTATTCTTTATTCTTTGTATCAATAATAATAGTTACGGGGCCATCGTTTATAAGCTGTACCTGCATATCCGCCCCAAACACACCTGTTTGAATAGTTTTTCCAAGGTCTTGTTGTAGTTGTTCTATCATTTGCTCATACAAGGGAACCGCTACCGGCGGTTTACTTGCTTTAATATAAGAAGGCCGGTTACCCTTTTTAGTGGATGCATGTAGTGTAAACTGGCTTACCAACAATATATCTCCTTCTACATCCTTCACCGACCAATTCATTACGCCTTCAGCATCATTAAAAACCCTTAATTGCGTTATTTTCTGACTAAGCCAGCGAACATCCTCGCCACTATCCTGGTCTTCGATACCAAGCAATACCAGTAAACCTTTGCCAATAGCAGCATGTACGGTATTATGAATCGTTACCGAAGCATTTAACACTCTTTGAATCACTACTTTCATTTATGCAAAATATAAAATCTAATTTAGAGTGATAATTGAATAAAATGGATGTATCAAAAGAAATTATTTTCAAGACCACCCGCAGCGGAGGTAAAGGAGGTCAAAACGTAAATAAAGTGGAGACCGCCGTGCTGGGGAGTTTTCATATAGATGGGTCTGCACTGTTATCGGAAACCCAGAAGCAATTGCTGCAAGAGAAGCTCTTGAATCGCATTAATAATGAAGGATACTTATGGGTTAAATCAGAAGCCTACCGTACACAGCTGGAAAACAAAGCCGATGCAGCCCGGAAAATTAACGACCTCATTACCAGGGCACTTCAAAAAAAGAAAGCCCGTATTGCTACCAAGGCGTCAAAAGCATCTATAGAAAAAAGAATAGAAAGCAAAAAACGAAAAAGCATTATAAAAGATAATAGAAGAAAATATCGCGGGGATTAGGTGTTCTAACAAAATTGTTTGCTATTTTTAACAGGTTTCCAAATAAAAGTTCGGTCTGAACTCTTTGCTATTAAAAATTTAGTGCCAGTTAATATGAAATTTAAAAAACTATTAAATCCAGTAATATGGATTTTTCTCCTTTGTGTAGGTAATACTTTTAATGCGCTTGCTCAAAAAAACAAAACCATCAATTTGCTGAGCAAAGAAAATGCTTCCCGCTGGAGAGGGTACGATGCAACAACACTACCTCCCGGCTGGATATTAAGCAATAATATGCTTTGGGTAGACAATGACAAGATCAATGAAAAAGTAAATGATGTATCTTATAAAGGCAGCCGTGATATTATTTTTTCCGGGCAGGAATTTGAATATTTTGAGCTGACCATAGATTGGAAAATAGGAAAAGGAGGTAATAGCGGCATCTTTTATCACGTTAAAGAAGGATATGGTGGCCCATCTAATATCTCGCCCGAATACCAGCTTATTGATGATGAAAATTATGCCCAAATGCATAGTAACTTAAAAGACTATAATGCCCAGTTTGGCGCGAAACATCCTGAGCAATTACAGGATTGGCAAAAGACCGGGGCCGATTATGCCATGCACCCAGCTGACGAGAGCAAAAAAGTGCTGCACCCTGCAGGCCAATGGAATACTACAAAAATCGTTGTGGCGGCAGGCCGTATTGAGCACTGGCTTAATGGCGTTAAAATTGTAAGTTTTAATCCTGATTCGGAAGATTGGCA
>JBCNOR010000022.1:0-18509 GCA_039593785.1 Niabella sp.
CGGAGTTGATCTGCAGCACTGCCGGTAATTCATCCTCCGGCTCGTTCAGGGTACTCTTGAATTCGGCCTCATCTAATGTCTGCAAAGCCTGGTCATAGGCTTCCTGCGTCTCCGCTTCTGTAGCGTCCCCTTCTTTCCAGAAATCAAAAAGTATGGCAAAATCTTCTACTGCTGTTTCAGCATGGTTAAAAAGATTGACCCAATATTCATTTACTTTTAAAGTCTTTAGAATTTCGGTGGCCCGTTTGTTATCATCCCAAAAACCGGGACTTAACGATAGTTGTTTGTCTTGTTGAATTTTTTGCGTACGGTTCTCGACGTCAAAGAAACCTCCTTATCCCGAGAACGCGGGACCGCATATCCTGTAATTTTTCCTGTGTCATAGTTGCAAATATAGAGCGATTCCAATTACATTGCTTGAATGACGTTATATTTGCGCTCATTAATCATGCCCTAAAAAACCATATTATTTATTTATAATATGTAAATTTGTGTGTTGATGGCATTTTAAAAATGCTTTAATTGTGGTTCATGAGAGAACAATCGACCAATAATCAAAACATTCTAAAAAATCCTCCCTTACTAATTAGCGTATTAGCAGCTATTGTTGTTTTTATTATAGCTTTATTGATTATTGAGCAACGCCGTAACATTAAAATAACCCAAACAAGATTTGAGCTGGCTACCGAAATGAAAAGGGTTAACGTTGTGTTTAATGATTTCTTCAGCGATATGTACAGCGGATTGGCAGCAATCACACGCATTATCGATGACAAGGGCCAGGTGCATGATTTCGACACTGTAGCTAAAGAGGTGCTTGCCAACAACAGGCGGCTAACCAGTATTTCTCTAATTCCCGGTGGTACCATTAAATATACTTATCCAGCCACCAATAATACCGCATTGGGAAAAAGTATACTGTATGCCGGTAGTAAAGAAGAAGCCGCGGGTGCCCTGGCCGCCTTTAAGTCTAAAAAGATAGTAATCGCTGGTCCATTTACCAATTTTTCGAAAATGGAATCTATAGCCGCACGCCTGCCGGTTATTATAGGTGATAAATTCTGGGGCTTCTCCAGTGCGCTGGTTTCCCTGGAAGATCTTTTAAAAGCCAGCCATATCAACAACCAGGATCGCAGCAAATACAGGTATAGCCTGTCTTACCTGAGTTACATTAATGGTAAGGAGTTTTTTTTCCTGGGAAGTAAGCCTTCCGCGGGCCCTACAACCTTAGAAGAACCGATGTCGCAGATCAACTGGAAATTCTATATAACTGCACAGCAGTCTTCTTTCAGTCTCTTTTGGTTGCCTTCCATTTTGTCGCTGCTGGGATCTGTGGTAATTGGATTTGTTTTGAAAAAAACACTGGACAAAACCTTCAGGCTCCAGACGCTGGTGTTTCAAAAAGACCGGCAAATTGCAGAAGCGCAAAAAGAGTTCAAAGCCATTTTTGATAATGCCCCTATTGGTTTTGCTGTGATCAACCAGGAAACACGGAAGTTTTCAAGCAGCAACGAAACCTTCAGACGCATTTTCGGGCTCGAAAGAGGCATCTTTCCCGAAGGTAACGGACCGGTTGCTGGTTCGGAGGAGATCTTCTCTGATATGCTGGCAAAAATTAATGAAATAAGGGACGGCAATGCAAGCCGGTTGTCGGGCGACTATAAGCACATAACCAAACAGGGCGATGAAATATGGACACACTACAAGTTGTTTGCATTACCGGCTCCGGCCGATCAGAACCGCAATTATGTAGTGATTGCTGAAGACATTACCGAAAAGCTGGCCGCAGAGCGAAAATTAAAACATTCCGAAAAGAAATACCGATACCTGTTTGATGAGTCTCCTGTGGCCTTATGGGAGGAAGATTTTTCTGATGTAGTTGCACTACTGAGGAAAAACGACATGATTGGAAAAAGCGAAGAAGAGATCATTGAGTATTTCACCCGGCAACCGAATATACTGGCTTCTTATACCGGGCTGGTTAAAATAAAATCGATTAACGACGAATGCTTCAGGCAGTATAAGTTTAATAGCAAAGAGGAGCTGTTTGCACATTTCCCTAAAACATTAGCACAAGACAGCAATCTTCATACTTCTAAAAAAATACTGGCTGCAATTTGTAACGGCAAGCACCAATTCAAGTCAGAAAGCTTATTCTATGACGCTGAGGGCCAGATGAGAACCTGCATTTTATCATGGCAGGTGATCCCGGGACATGAAGAAAACTATGACCAGGTTATATTAACTACTGTTGATATTACAGATCTGAAAAGCTCTAAAGAAGAGTTGCGCAAGTCTCTGGAGAAGCTGGACCATCAAAACAAGAGGCTCCTGGATTTTTCTTATATAGTATCCCATAATTTAAGATCGCATGCCAGTAATATACAGTCATTAACCGACCTGATCCTGTCATCCCAGGACATCGAAGAGAAAAAGGAACTGGTTATTTACCTGCATAAAGTAGTAAAAATTTTAGGCAGCAGTATTGATGCGCTAAATGATGTGGTAACGATTAATGCAGATGTTGATGTATCGCAGCAACAGGTTAAACTACGGGAAGCGGTAGATAAAACAGTTCATGTATTAAGCGATAAAATCCGTCAAAAAGAAGGGGTTATATTGAACAATATTCCCAAAGACACAACTATATTTCATAACAGGGCATATATAGAAAGTATTTTGTTAAATTTGATTTCGAATAGCCTTAAATATTCTAAGCCGAATGTTTGCCCTGTCGTGAGCATTACTTACAACAATGAGAATTCTGAAAAAATTCTTACCGTAAATGATAACGGTATAGGCATAGATCTGGAAAAGAACGGCCATAAATTATTTGGCCTCTTTAAAACTTTTACACACAACCCTGATGCCAAAGGTGTAGGTCTGTATATAACCAAACGACAGATTGAGGCTATGGGAGGACGAATTACAGTGGACAGCATTGTAAATGTGGGAACCACTTTTAAAATTTATTTTAAATGACAAAGCGAAAGAATGTACTTGTTGTAGATGATGATCCGGTTTTTAAATTGATAGCGAGAAAACTTTTTGAAAGAACCGGCGATTTTTTTGAAGTAACATTTGCAGAAAACGGACTTGAAGCTATTGAACTTTTAAGAACAACGATTGAAGGCAAAATGAAGCCACCGCCGGATATCATCCTGCTGGATATTGAGATGCCGATCATGAACGGATGGGGCTTTATGGAAGAGTTTGTAAAGCTGCCTGCGGAAGATACCCGGGATATCAGTGTATACACAGTTAGTTCGTCTATAGCCCAGGAAGATAAAAACAAAACAGCTTCTTATCCTCAAATTAAGGCTTATATTACCAAGCCGCTTACCGTTGATATTATCAGGAGTATCGCGGGCATATCTTAACCCTTCTATTTCCCAACCAAGCCTTCATAAACCGTGGTATCGCTTTCCAGAACAGGAACTTTATAGCCTCCTGTGTCAATGATTGTTTTGGGTAATAGCTTTTTTAAAGCCGCCAGATCAAACCTGGCCCCGGTAATATTGTATAGATAAAGCTTCTCCAACATCTTTAACCCCGCCAGTTGTGCAGGTCCTTTGGAAGATATATTGGTTCCCGACAAATTAAGGTATTGCAGTTGCTGAAGCGCTGTTAAAAACGATAAGCCGACATCTGTTACCGGGTTGCCTTCTAAATAAAGCTTTCTTAAGTTCTTCAGTGAGCCTATACTTTTAAGGTCTGCATCTTTGAGGTTTTCATGCCCCAGCTTTAACCATACTAACTGGTCTTTTAATTGTTCCAATAGCTTCAGCTCTCCGGCCGTTACCGGGTCTGCACCTACAAAATTGACAGAGAGGTAATTGCTGTTAGACGCTACAGGTATAACTACTACGCCCTTCTGCCGAAGCGCCAGGATAGTTTTGTCACTGGCCGCAGCTACCTCTTTTTCAGGCAAAGCGCCCGGCTCCTCTTTGTCTTTGGTGTCTCCGTTTTGTAAGGCCGTAAGTATCGGTTTGATCTTATCCGACACATTGGATTGACTTACCTTTTTATCAAAACCGGCGCCGCTGTTTACCCACCAATGCAGCAGGTCTATTTCCTGCCGGGTCAACTGTGGCTTTTCTTTGGGTGGCATATGGTCTTCGTCACTTTGTGGCAATAACAGGCGCTCTATCAACGTGCTTTTTTCTGCATGATTCCAATCAATGGCAATGCCACCTTTACCGCCTTTCAATATATGGGCCGGCTCATCCAGCCTCAGCTTACCTTTTTGCTTACTGCTGCCATGGCAACTATAGCATTTGGCAGAAAGGATAGGCTTTATTATATCAGTATACACTACCGCTTCCTGCACGTTAGTAATGGCCTTGAATTCAGTTGCTGTAGCCGTATTTTGCAACGGCGCCGACAAATAATCAGCACCGTGTGTAATGGAGCCGCCCAAATGCCCGGCAATTGTAATGCATATTACCAGCAATATCATTACAGCTTTTAAAAACTTTATTTGAAAGCGATGTATAACATAGGCGACCGTTGCAACAATTGCTGTTACAATTCCCATCCATTGATGCGGTGCAACAACGGCTTCATCATAGTCTCCGCTATTGGCCAGCAACCAACCTGAAGTACATGCAGCAATCGCTGTAAGCATACCACCCAGTAAAGCAATGCTGATAAAGCTATGCTGTGACTGCCTTTTTTCGGTCCTCGCAAAAATATAGTACAGGCAAACCAATAGCAGGATGCCTATGGGCAAATGCACTACAACAGGATGCATGCGTCCTCCCAAATCCGTTATGCTATTTAAAGGCACAAAGAGCTTAAACATTTGCGGTGGCTATTGGTTAGGAAGCATAACGCTTTTTTAATAATTGCATCATCCCCACATTTACCTGCCACAAATCAGCCAGGGGTTTCCTGGTGTAAGGCATGGTTGGCATGTAATCGGGCGGACCAAACTCGGTTAGAAAAGTAATACCACCACCCTCTTTCCGTTTTCTTTCCACTACTTTATCCCACCATACAAAATGTGCTTTTACCGCATTTTCCCATTCGGGAGCTTTGGGATCATTTACCTGGGGCCCCTGCTGATGCCCTATGCGTGCATGTATATGTTCTACACGGTCCAGGGCCAGGTTTACCGTGTCCTGCTGATCGGCCAGCAGGCTCTCATGCACACAGCACCAGTGAGAAATATCCAATGTCAGTTTTAAATCGGGGTATTGATTCATAAAGGTTCTGGCTACCGGCGCCGCGTACAACATGCGTCCCCGGTGCGTTTCATGGCATATTTTTATACCGGTTTGTTTGGCCAGGGTCAAAGTATATTCAATAAATTTTGCATTATCATCAAAACTGAAATAATCCTTCCCTGAGTGATTGTTGATATAAAGCGGTTTTTTACGGGATTGGCCGGTAGCATCATCGATCATTTTTTTAAAGGCGGCCAGGTGTTCTGCCGGGTTAGTTTGCCAACCGCCGCATAAAAAACCTATTTCAAGATCATACTTCTTCAATGCAGCAAATATCTCATCCTGCTTTTTTTTATCGTCCGTCCACCAAAGCTCTATACCATCATAGCCGGCCTGTTTGGCTCTATTGCAAAATGAATCCATGGAACCTTCAATACCCCAATTGGTTGCCATTATTTTGATATCGAATCCGTTTGAAGGTATCTGTTGCGGTTGGTGCAGCATTGCTATACTGTCTAACGATGCCAGCAATAACGCAGCGGAACCAGCCGCTGAAGTCCTGATAAAACCTCTCCTGTTTTGTTTCATTAATTTTCTATTAAGCGAGAATGTCATGTATTACTTTGCCACCCACATCCGTAAGCCGGAAGGGTCTGCCCTGGAATTCGTAGGTAAATTGTTCATGGTTAAATCCCAGCTGGTTCAATATCGTAGCCTGTATATCGAAAGCTTCTGTTTTCCCCTCTACAATACTATAACCGATCTCATCTGTTTCGCCATAGCTGGTTCCGCCTTTTACTCCGCCACCCGCCATCCATACGGTAAAAGCATCTCCATGATGATCACGTCCTTTGAAGGCCATCGTTTTGCCATCCCTGTTCTCCTGCATGGGGGTACGACCGAATTCAGCACCCCATACTACCAACGTCTCATCCAGCAATCCCCTTTGCTTTAGATCCAGCAATAATGCAGTAACCGGTTTATCAACCTGCCTGCATTTATTAACCAACCCTATATCAACCGCATTCCCTGCCGAATCTCCATGCGCATCCCAGCCCCAATCAAATAGCTGTACAAACCTCACGCCCTTTTCTACAAGCTTGCGGGCCAACAGCACATTATTGGCAAAGCAGGCTTCGCCGGGCCGGGTGCCATACATCTCATGAATGTATGGCGGCTCATCATTAATATTCATTACATCAGGAACCGATATCTGCATCTTATATGCCATCTCGTACTGGGCAATGCGGCTCAATATTTCAGGATCATTATACGCCTTATACTCTTCGCGGTTTACTTCATTAATTGCTTCAATAGAAGCTTTGCGGATATCGCGATCCATGCCACCGGGATCAGCAATAAACAGCACGGGATCACCTTCACTGCGGCATTGTACGCCCTGGTATACACTGGGCAAAAAACCACTCCCCCACAGGCTTTTCCCTCCATCAGGGTTATTGCCGCCGGAAGTAAGCACTACAAATCCGGGTAAATTTTTATTTTCGGTGCCCAGGCCATAGGTAACCCAGGAGCCGATACTGGGCCTGCCTCCACGTGCAGAGCCCGTATTCATTAATAATTGGGCCGGTGCATGGTTGAACTGGTCTGTGGTTACGGTATTAATAAATGCAATGTCGTCTATCACATTAGACAGATGCGGCAGGTTATCTGACAACCATAAGCCACTTTGCCCGTGCTGCCTGAATGTTGCCTGGGGCCCGAGCATTTTGGGTACACCTCGTATAAATGCAAACTTTTTCCCCTCCAGCAGGGAGGGCGGGCAATCGAGGCCATCTAGTTTCGCCAGCTCCGGTTTATAACTAAACAACTCCAATTGGGATGGTGCACCGGCCATATGAATATATATGACAGACCTGGCCTTACCCGGGAACATCGGGGGTTTTGCCGCCAATGGATTAACCGGATCAAAAAGTTGATTGGAAGATGCAGCTTTTCCTCTGCCACAGCCCCCCAACAGGGAACCAAAAGCAAGCGCGCCTAAACCGAATGCGCTTTCTTTTAAAAAGTGCCGCCGGGTATGCATTTGCATTTGCGCATGGGCTGCCTCCTTTTTTAGCCGGTCGTTGTTTAATTCATCTTTGGTCATCAGCGGGCGATAATTTTATGAGGTATTATTTACTACTTTTCACTGCCTGTTTAACTTTTTGTCAACCATTCATCGAGGTTTAACATAGCATTAGCCACTACGATCATCGCAGCCATTTCAGGTTTGGCCACGGCTCCCCCGGTGCTATCTCCAACCAGGGCTGTTGTTTCATGAGCATCTGCACCAAAATTTTTCAAAGACTTATTGTACAAGCCTATCAGAATATCCAGCTTCACGGGAGGTATAGGCTTATACATCATACACTCATAACCCTTTTCAATTTGTTTTCGGGCATCAGCGCCACCCAAGCTTTCCATTCTTTTTGCAAAATGCCGGGCCATGTCTAAATAAGCAGAATCATTTAAAGTGCTTAATGCCTGTAAAGGTGTATTGGTGCGTATGCGCCGGGGTAAACATACATCGCGCATAGCGGCGTCAAATCCTATCATTGACGGATAGGGAGCCGTACGCTTCCAGTAAGTATATACCGCTCTCCGGTATTGATCTTCCCCTTCGCTCTGCTTCCAGTCAGCACCATTATAAGGCGATTTCCAGATGCCGGGCGGCTGGTAAGGCATCACACTTTTTCCAAACATTTTAGTACTTAATACCGCACTCACCGCCAAGGCCTGGTCCCTTATTTGTTCGGCAGAGAGCCTCACCCGGGGGCCTCTTGCATAGAATTTATTGGAAGGGTCTTTTTCAAGCAGTTCATCCGTCACTTCCGAACGTTGGCGATAAGTGGCCGACATTACCATTTCCTTCAGCAGTTGTTTCACACTCCATTTGTTGTCGTTCATAAAGCGCCATGCCAGATAATCCAGTAATTCTTTATGTGTAGGAGCCACGCCCTGCGTCCCCATATCTTCTAAGGTTTCTGCAATGCCGGTTCCAAATAACTGCTCCCATAAACGGTTTACCATAGTTCTTGCAGTAAGCGGGTTCGTTTTATCAGTTAACCACATCGCCAGCCCCAGCCTGTTCTTCGGAGCTTTGGCCGGCATCGCATTTAAAACGGCCGGTACGCCTGCCTGTACGGCATTGCCCTTCGAAAGCCAGCTTCCCCTGTCGAAAATATTAGTAGTGCGGAACATATCAGAAGGATTTTCAACAAGTATGGGCGTGGCAGTATAATCAGCCGATGCGATCAATTCATTGTAAAATTTATAGGCACTATCAAAGCCTGGTAAGTCTTTGCCCGGGAACGGTTGCTTTAAATAAAACCAGCTGAAAGTAGCACCGTTTTCTTCCGGTGTTTTTAAAGCGGGGTTATGATAAGTAAGCCAGATATCATGCACACCCGCCGGCGCCTGTATGTCAACAGTGGCGACCTGCCATCCCTGGGTGGGCTTTAATACGACGCTTGCTATAACAGGACCTTTTAAAGAGTCTGCGTGAAGCTGCCACAAACCTCCTTGCACACCGGTAGCATAACGGAACATCAGCTCCGTCTTGTTGGTCAGGTCTACTTTTTTAAGACGGCTGCTACCATTATTGCGAAGCGAGAGCCATTTGGTATCCGCTAACGCACTATTGGTGAAAGCATCCGTTGTTACCGAGTTGATAACAGGCTGTCCTGTTTTTAAAAAGCGTATGACCTGCTCCTGCTCGCTTCCCTTTACATTTTTTGAAAGCCATGCTTTTAGTTTTTCAAACTTCAGGCTATCAGCATTTTTATACTCCCGCAGTAATGGAAAGTCTTCAAAAGTATCTTCATCCCTGGTATTGTTGAAAAAGGCCATAAACCGGTAATAGTCCTCGTGTTTAAAAGGATCATAAGGGTGGCTATGGCACTGTACACAGGCAAAAGTAGTTCCCATTAAGGCCTCCCAGGTCGTGTTCACCCGGTCTATCACAGCAGCTGTACGGTATTCTTCATTATCGGTACCGCCTTCATCATTGGTTAAGGTATTACGCTGAAATGCAGTGGCGATGTACTGTGCATCGGTAGGATTGGGTAACAGGTCTCCGGCTATTTGCTCGATCAAAAAAGCATCATAGGGTTTATCACTGTTAAAAGCATCGATCAACCAGTCGCGGTATCGCCATATAGAGCGATGCGCATCTTTTTCATATCCCTTTGTATCTGCATAACGCGCCAGGTCGAGCCAAAGAGAGGTCCATCTTTCTCCGTAGGCCGGGGAAGCCAGCAATGCGTCTACCAGCTGCTCATAAGCCTTATCAGAAGGATCATTTAAAAACTTCCGGGATAATGCTTCAGAAGCAGGCAGTCCTGTAAGATCCAGGCTAACCCTTCTTAACAAAGTAGGCTTATCGGCCTCAGCCGCCGGAGATAAGCCAGCTGCTTCTAATTTTTCGGAAATAAACCTATCTATATCATTTTTGCTCCAATCCTCATTACCCCCAGGAACTGTTTCCTTCTGTACGGGAATATAGGCCCAATGCTTCCCCCATTCGGCTCCCTGCTTCACCCATTTTTTCAGGATCTTTATTTCTGCATCTGGAAGCGCATCGTGCTTATAAGGCATCCGTTCTTCGGGGTCATTTACCGTAAGGCGGCGTATAAATTCACTTTCATCAGGCTTACCGGGAATAATTGCCGGTTTACCACTCTCTGTTTTAGCCAGCGCTTCCTCCCTGAAAAGCACGCTAAAGCCGCCGCTTTGCTTTACCCCACCGTGGCAGCTGATACACTTTTTGTTGAGAATGGGTTTTACATCGGTATTAAAATCCACCTTCTTTTCTGATGAAAAAAAATACCATGCCCCGGCTGTAACCGCCAGCAAAGAAATAACCAGCAATACCCTGTAATTTGATAGAATCATACCGCAATCGTTCTTCAAATTTATGAAGTCTTTTCTGCAATCGTTGTTCAGAATTGTTCAAAAGTTACAGTTTTTTAACCAGTTTCGGAAGGTTGCTACGATGGCTCTTTCATCAGCGCGGCAAACATGGTATCCGCTTTTTGTTCATATCCCCTGAAGACCCGTTGCTCCACCAGCTGTAATCCTGCCTTTTGAAGCAAGCTCACCTGCCCTTCATTTTCTTTTTCAAATACCGAACAGGTAATATAAAGCAGGTATCCGCCGGGCTTCAGATATCGGGTAGCGTTGCTTGTAATAGCAGACTGGAGCTGAACAAAAGTGTCGATACTCGCCGGGTCAAAATAAAGCAATTGTTCGGGAGTGCGTGCCCAGGTACCGCTGCCGGTACAAGGTACATCTGCAATAATCAAATCAAATTGCTTATCGGGGTTTGCATGGGCAGCATCTGCAACCAGCGCAGAATAATTTTTCATCCCTGCTTCCCTGAACCTTTTTTTTAAGTTGGCAATAATGGAAGGTCTTATATCTGATGCGGTAAGCTCCATTTGCTGTAATACATCACTGGCCAGTATGGACTTCCCCCCACTGGCAGCACAACAGTCCCATACCTGCGGAACATTCTTACTCGTATTTACCGTTTTATATAACTGTAGCAGCTCCGCTACCCGTTGTGAGCTAAGGTCCTGTACAACCACTTCCCTGTTCAATTGAACAGCCGCTTCCACGCGAACACTGTTGCTTAACCGCAAACTGTCATCCTTCAAAACAAAGAAAATACCTGCCGCTTTGAGCTTGTCAATAACTGAATCTTTATACCCCGGCCTTATGCGCAGAAACAGATCAGGCTGTACAAGATGAGACCCTACAAACGCGTCGTTGCTGATACCGGCACTTAATGAATGTGCTGCTGGGAAAATATGATCGGGAGATGCCTGGGGCAAATGAAAGCTGTTAAAAAAAGAAAGCCACTCATTTGGCCAGATGGCTTTTGAAAGCCAATAGCCTTTCACTATTTTTTGTTCGGTTGTTAGCTGCGGGTATGACCTTCCCAGGCGAAAATAACAGTAACAAAGCTCGGATATCTGCCTGCGGTCTTTACTGCCAAATTTTTTATGTTGGGAAAAATAATTCTTTATAAAGTGAGCAAACGGGACGCGACCATCATAAGCTTGCAAAATGGCTACGGCACTATTCAGGTGCGAATAAAACCGCCTGAATACCGGATCCTGTATTTCAGTATTGCTCATGTTGCTATTAAAAAAATGGTTCGTGCATTGAACACGAACCTATTAGTTTTTGACTATTTTATTGATTCTTTTATAATTCCAGCAGGGCCTTTACAGGATCTTTCTGAACCAGCAGTAAAGCAGGATTTTCCAGTAATTCCTTCACTCTTACCAGGAAGCTCACTGATTCACGTCCGTCAATAATGCGATGGTCATAGCTTAACGCCACATACATCATCGGGCGGATCACCACCTGTCCGTTGATGGCTACCGGGCGCTGAATAATATTGTGCATACCCAATATAGCGCTTTGCGGAATATTGATAATGGGTGTACTTAGCATAGAACCGAATACGCCACCATTCGTGATGGTAAAGGTTCCGCCTGTAAGATCTTCAGCAGTAAGCTTACTATTCTTGGCCTTATTCGCCAGGTTGATCACTTCCTTCTCTATATCTGCCATGCCCAGGCTCTCTACATTACGTATAACAGGTACTGTTAAGCCTCTTGGCGTGCTTACTGCTATGCTGATATCTGCATAGTCGTGGAATAAGATCTGGTCTCCGTCGATATAAGCATTAACCGTAGGCCACTCAGACAAAGCAATGGCACAGGCTTTGGCAAAAAAGCTCATAAAGCCTAGTCCAACACCGTGCGCTTCCTTAAACTTGTCTTTATACTTAGCACGGATATCCATGATCGGCTGCATATCCACTTCATTAAAAGTGGTGAGCATAGCCGTGGTATTTTTTGCTTCTACCAGCCTGCGGCTAATGGTTTTACGCAGGTTGGTCATCTTTTCAGCACGCTGGTTGCGTGTAAAGAGCTCGCCTCCGTCAAAAGCTTTCTTGCCCGGACTCGCCAAGGCAGCCAGAACATCGTCTTTTATGATCTTACCAGAGAAACCAGAAGGCTTCACAGTTTTAGGGTCTACTTTTTTATCTGCAATAATTGCTGAAGCCACTGGTGTTGCTTTTACGTCTGCAGCGACAGCAGCGGGCTTCTGTGCTTCTACTTTCTGTTCTTCTTTCTTGGGAGCTGGCTGGGCAGCTGCAGCTTTAGCCGGCTTGCCGGTTGTTTCTTTAATAACAGCAATGGTATCTCCTATTTTCAACGTATCGCCTTCTGCAACCGAAGATTCTAAAATTCCGGCCAGTTCGGCATTTACCTCAAAAGTAGCTTTCTCACTTTCCAGCTCGGCAACTACCTCGTCTCTTTCTACATAATCACCTGATTTTTTTACCCATTTTAAAAGCGTCACTTCGCTGATAGATTCACCTACGGTTGGTATTTTAACGGGAACTTCTTTTCCGGTTGTTTTTAACGGCTCTCCCGCCTGCTCAGGCTCGGCTGCTTTTTCGGGAGCTGCTTCTTTTGGCTCATTGGCGGCCGGAGCGTTGCCTCCTTCGGGTTTTGTGGCTGCATCATCAATGCTGGCTATTACATCTCCGATATTAATAGAGTCTCCTTCGGCAACGGTTGTCGTCAATACGCCCGCTTTTTCGGCGTTTACTTCAAAAGTGGCTTTTTCACTTTCAAGCTCGGCTATTACTTCGTCTCTTTCAACGTAGTCGCCGGTTTTTTTTACCCATTTCAAAAGCGTTACTTCACTTATCGACTCGCCCACCGTAGGCACCTTAATATCAACAGCCATAAATACAAATGATTTTTATAGAATAGGTTGGCAAATTACGTAAAAATGACAAAAAAACGGTTTTAAATAAACAGTGATATTTTAAAAACGGCTTACCTTAAAAAAACATCCCCAGAATTAGTGATGAATTGCTAGTACGGCTTCGATTATCTTTGATTGTAAGATGAGTACCCCTGCTATTAAAGTAACTGTTTTTGACGATAATGCCTATCGTAGGGACAGTTTATGTATGCTAATCAACTCCTCGCCCAGGATGACCTGTGCCGGAACTTTTTTTGACTGCAGCAATGTCATTGCAGATGTTAGAAAAACCGCGCCCGATGTGGTGCTGATGGATATTGATATGCCGAATGTAAACGGCATTGAAGGCGTGAAACTGATCAGGATGAACTTTCCTAAGGTACAGGTATTGATGCAAACCGTTTTTGAAGATGACGATAAAATATTTGCGTCTATTTGTGCGGGTGCTTCGGGGTATATTTTAAAGAAATCAACACCGGCCCAGCTATTACAGGCGGTGGAGGATGTATATAACGGCGATGCAGCCATGACTGCATCTATAGCCAAAAAGGTATTAACAGCTTTTCAGAAAAATGTGTTTTATGAAAACAACCAGGAAATATCGCTCACGCCAAGAGAAAAGGAAGTATTGGGCTACCTGGTAAAAGGATTCAGCCACAAAATGGTGGCATCGGCCTGCGGCTTAAGCATTCACACCGTCAATACACATATCAAAAAGATATACGAAAAACTACAGGTAAACTCTGTTGCGGAAGCCGTAGTAAAAGCATTAAACCAAAAATTAATATAAAAATCTCATGTTTAGTTTTGAATATAAGAGGGCGGAATGTCTATTCCGCCCGATATTTTCAAACTAATTCTTATCTTTTAACTGCTTAGATCGTAAATGCTGTATTTACAATTTCTTCCTGTTCTGCCTTATGCACTTTCATAAACCCTGATGCTGTGGACGCACTGGCTTTTCTGCCAATGATACCATAGTTAATATGCTTCAGGTTCATTTGCAGGAACGAAGCAGCTCCCATATTTAAAGGTTCTTCCTGTACCCAATACCATACGGCATTTTTATACTTATTATATAAAGCAGCCAGCTGTTTACCAGGCAATGGATAAATTTGCTCCAGTCTTACCACGGCTACATCCTTGCGACCTTCTTTTTGCTGTCTTTCCAGCAGATCATAATACACCTTACCGCTGCAGAAAAGCACTTTCTTCACCTCATCTGCTTTCACGTAGGTATCATCAATCAGCTCCTGGAACGAACCTCTTAAGAATTCATCCTGAGTTGAATAGGTACCCGGGTGACGCAAATTAGCTTTAGGCGCAAAATTGATCAATGGCTTCCTGAAAGGCCAGGCCAGCTGTCTTCTTAATGCATGGAAATAGTTTGCTGCCGTAGTAATATTAGTTACTACAATATTCAATTCGGCGCAGGCAATTAAAAAGCGTTCCATACGGGCGCTGCTATGCTCAGGCCCCTGCCCTTCATAACCGTGCGGCAGCAGCATCACCAGGCCGTTCATACGGTTCCATTTCTGCTCGGCGCCGGTTATAAACTGGTCAATAATGGTTTGCGCACCATTTACAAAGTCTCCAAACTGGGCTTCCCATAAAACCAGGGCATTGGGAGAGGAAAGGGCATATCCATATTCAAAACCTAAAACCGCGTTCTCACTCAACAGCGAGTTAAACATCCTGATCTTGCCCTCGGCGCCAGGGATACCGGCTAACCTGTTATAAGGCTTATCACTCACCTCATCTCTTAATACACAGTGGCGGGAACTAAAAGTACCACGTCCTACATCCTGTCCGCTCATTCTCACATCAGCGCCGTCAACCATTACCGACCCAAAAGCCAGCAATTCCGCTGTGGCCCAATCCAGCTTTCCTTCTTCGTTAAAAAGCTTTACTTTATCCTTCAATAGCTTATCTACCTTTTTCAAAGGGGTAAAACCTTCAGGTATGGTCATAATGGCATTAAATACCCGGTTAAACTTCTCTTCGGTAATACCGGTTAAAGGACTCTTATCAAAATCCTCTTCTGTGGCTTTTCTCAATTGCTTCCATAAAAGCTCCGGAGCCTGGTAGGTATAAGGTAAAGGTCTTTGTTTTACATCATCCAACCGATCCTGCAGGTCTGCCCAGAATTTGGTTTCCATTTCCTTTGCCAGGTCTTTTGCATCTTCTTCACCATTGTCCAGCAAATATTTTACATATACCTCCCGTGGATTAGGATGCTTATCAATCAAAGCATACATCGCAGGCTGCGTAAATTTAGGGTCATCGCCTTCATTATGGCCATGCTTACGATAGCATACCATATCTATAAATACATCATCATGGAAGGTACTTCTGTAACGTGTTGCGATTTCAGCGCATTTTACCACAGCTTCGGGATCGTCTCCGTTTACATGAAATACCGGGCTTTGCGTCATTGCAGCCAGCGAAGTACAATAATCCGCGCTACGGGCATCCGAGAAGTCGGTTGTAAAACCAATCTGGTTATTAATAATAAAATGTATGGTTCCGCCTACCTGGTAGCCAGGTAATTTCGACATCTGCAATAATTCATACACAACGCCCTGGCCTGCGATAGCCGCATCCCCATGTATCAATATAGGCAGTACTTTATCGTATTGCTCATCGTGTATATTGTTGGCACTGCTTCTGGCAAATCCCAGCACCACCGGATCTACTGCTTCCAGGTGCGAGGGATTAGGCATTAATTTTAAATAGATCTTATTGCCGCCTGTGGTTTCTATTTCACTGCCATAGCCCAGGTGGTATTTTACATCACCGCTGCCCATGGTCTGGTTTATTTCGCCTGTACCCTCAAACTCACTAAAAATCTGCTCATAGGTTTTACCTAAAATATTGGCCAGCACGTTTAACCTTCCCCTGTGCGCCATACCAATCACGGCTTCCTTAACATCCAGTTCTGCCGATTTATTAATGATGGCATCAAGCGCAGCAATGGTAGTTTCCCCACCTTCGAGAGAGAAACGCTTCTGCCCTACATATTTGGTATGCAGGAACTTTTCAAACATTACACCCTGGTTCAGTTTCTCCAGAATTCTTTTCTTTTTCTCCAGGGGAAAAGGTTTGGAGAAGTTTTTCTCGATCTCATTAGTGATCCAGTCTATTTTCCTCTGATCGCTGATATATTTAAATTCAACACCAACATGGCTGGCATACCAGTTTTGCAGATGCGTAAAAATGTTCCTTAATGTAGTAGTACCTAAGCCAATTAAATTCCCCACTTCGTACTCTGTGTCCAGATCTGCCTCACTTAAACCATAAAAAGATAATTCCACGTTGGCGCCACGATCCTTGCGTTTTTTAATAGGATTGGTATTGGCCAGCAAATGTCCTTTGTTACGATAGCCCAGGATCAAACGGTAAACAGCAATCTCTTTTCTCCAATCATTTTTTCCTGTGGATTTAACAGCAGCACCGTTTTCAGAAACGGCAGCGCCATTTTTTCCAGCCAGCCCATTACCTACCGCAAAGTCAAAACCCTCAAAAAACTTGCGAAATTCAGTGTCTACGTTCTCAGGATTAGCAACAAACTCCTGGTACATATTTTCAATAAATGCAGGTGATGAGTTTGTGATATAAGAAAAGTCTTTCATTATAAATGAATCGTTAATATATAAATAATATGTTTAATCTTAAAGTATTCGAGAGTGTTAAAAAGACGCTTTAACTATATTTCCGCAAAATTAAGACTTAATTTCTATCGGTCACAATAAAGATGCATAGAAAGCGTTAAAAGATGCCTGTTATAAATACCTATTTTTGACTTAATATCGTGTACAGCAGACCTGCAGATTGACCCGCTGACTAAAATTTAAAAAAAGTTATGGTTGTATCCATAAAACTTCTTACCTTTGCCGTCCAAAAATTAGAAATAGATGGCCAATCATAAAGCTACAAAAAAAGATGCGCGTCAGGCAGCTAAGCGCCGCGAAAGAAACAGATACTATGGCAAAACTACACGTAATGCTATCAGGGATTTGAAAGCAGCGGAAACTACTGAAGCAGCATCTAAATTCTCTTCTGTTGAAAGCATGATTGATAAATTAGCTAAACGTGGCGTTATTCACCGCAATAAGGCAGCTAACTTAAAAAGTAAGCTGGCTAAAAGGTTGAATGCAGCTAAGGCAGCTTAATAAATCAATTCAATATATTTCCTGAAGGAAGGCTTTCGCCTTCCTTTTTAGGTTTATCGTGTAGTAGTTGTGGCGCCTCCGGCTAATGATAAGCTAACCGGTTTGTTTGTTTTCCAGTTGCCCCTGGTAAAGTCCGGGATATCTGTCGTTCTTGAGTTATTAGCCACAGAGTGCTCGCTTACTATGCCTGCAGCGCTCCATAAGGCGGCATCATATACATCCTGGTCAAGTGGCAGGCCATTACGCAAACAGTCGATCAATCTCCAGTCCATCATAAAGTCCATTCCTCCGTGGCCACCTACTTTTTTCGCCAGCTCTCCTATATGTTTTACAATCGGGGGTGTATATTTTTCCTTCAACCTATTCATTTCCTCTTCCTTTATCCAATCGTGCCCAAATGATATTTTTCCAGGCTCGGGGTATTTTTGAGCATATCCTTTTGTACCGCTGAGTATATGAATACGCGAGTAGGGCCTTGGAGATGTTACATCATGTTGCAACATAATTGTTTTGCCTTTATTCGTTCGTATAATAGAGGTATTCATGTTGCCCCTGAACTTTTTGGTGGTATACTTATTATAAAAAGCATCTTCCTTTGCCCTGGCAATCGCCATATCGTGCATTTGGAAATCGTTGGTGCTCATCGATACCAGGTGATCCATTTTATCGCCCCTGTTAATATTAAGGCATTGAGCTATTGGGCCAAGGCCATGTGTAGGATACAGGTTCCCGTTGCGTTTTGCATTTTCCTCCAGTCTCCACATTTGATCATAGCTGTTTTTACCAAAGTTGCCATTGAGTAAATCGTGAATATATGCCCCTTCTGCATGTACCAATTCTCCAAAAACTCCCTGCTGTGCCATATTCAATGTCATCATCTCAAAAAAATCATAACAACAATTCTCCAGCATCATGCAATGCTTCTTTGTTTTTTCTGATGTTTCTACCAGTTGCCAGCATTCATCCAACGTAACTGCCGCAGGCACTTCCACCGCTGCATGCTTTCCATGCTTCATAGCATACACAGCCATTGGCGTGTGCATCGACCAGGGAGTACAGATATAAACCAGGTCTATATCCTTACTTTGGCAAAGATCCTTCCATCCCTCTTCGCCCCCATACTCTTTTGCTTTTGGAAGGCCGGCATTTTCCAGTGTTTTTTGCGCACGGGATACACGTTCCGGCCGATGGTCGCAAATAGCTACAATTTCTACTTCTTTTATGTGGCACATACGGTTTACCGCTCCGCTGCCCCTGTTACCTACACCAATAAAGGCTAGCCGTACCTTATCTAATTGAGGCGCAGCGTATCCGCACATATTAAAATCAGCAGCTCTTCCCCGGGCGAGTTGAGAGCGATGCATCATTTCATTAT
>JBCNOR010000220.1:0-7895 GCA_039593785.1 Niabella sp.
AAATATCTGGCAAATAATAGTTGTCATTTTTACAATTATAAGCTAAGATAAGAAAAATTACAATCGGTTGCAACACTTTTTGATAATTATTCCGGCGCCTTTGAAAAATTTTCTTTACAATTTATTGAAAGAACCGGCGCAATATTTATCATACTGCTTTCGACTTAATCAATTGGCAAGAGAATGCCTCATCCTCAGTACCTGGCTATTTTTTATATATCGTGTACCTGCCGCCTGCCCTGGTAGCCAGATCATACTCATACACGTGTTTTAAGCCGGTCCCTTTAAAAGATGCCTGATCGGCAATCAAAGGATCGGCGATCCCTGGCCTGGCAAATAAGATATTCGGATTGTTTCCTGTTGCTGTTTTCAGGTTGGCTGCCTTCAATTCGTTATAGGAACGAAGCCGCAGGTTGCCTCCTAACCTCGACAATACGGAGGCTTCAACCACTTCGCCGTTTTTCCATTTGATTGAAAATTCATATCCGCCACGGGCTACGATACCTGTTACGGAACCCTCTTTCCATATATCAGGTATTGCTGGTAAAAGATGTACCGCCCCATCATGGCTTTGCAGGATCATTTCAGCAACACCGGCCGTTAAGCCAAAGTTACCGTCGATCTGAAACGGGGGATGTGCCGTAAACATATTGGGATAGGTCCTTCCATCCTGATTATTTCCGCCTGCCAATGTAAGCATATTATTAACAATCGTGTAAGCATGATTACCATCCAGTAAACGTGCCCAGAGATTGACCTTCCAGCCAATAGACCAGCCGGTAGCTTTATCGCCCCTGTATACAAGAGAATTCTGGGCAGCTTCAAATAGTTTCGGATGGGTATAAGGAGATACCTGGTTGCCCGGGTATAACCCGTATAAATGCGATACATGGCGGTGTTCATTCTTTGGATCATCTTTATCCTCCAGCCACTCCTGCAATTGCGTGTACTTACCAATTTGCATGGGCGCCAGCTTTTTCACCATGTCTAACAATTTAGTACGATAAGCAGCATCGCCGTCCAGGATCCGGTTGGCTTCTGCTGTTCTTGTAAGGATATCAAAAACCAGTTGATTATCCATAGTAGTTCCCGCTGAAAGCGGCCCCTGCTCAGGAGAAACCGAGGGAGACACCACCATCCATCCATTTGCAGGATGTTTGACTAATGAGCTGAGGAAAAAATCAGCGGAGCCTTTCATAGCAGGATATACATCAGCCAGGTATTTTTGATCGCCCGTGTATAAATAATGTTCCCACAGATGCTGGCTCACCCATGCCCCACCCGTTGGCCACATGCCTGCGGCAGCAAAATCGATGGGCCCTGTCACGCGCCAGATGTCGGTATTATGATGTGCTGTCCATCCATCAGCGCCATACATTACCTTAGCCGTTTCACGGCCACTCTGGCTGAGCTCTTTTACCATTTGTATAAAAGGCTGGTGGTTTTCCGATAAATTGGTCACCTCTGCAGGCCAGTAATTCATTTCTGCATTGATATTGATCGTGTATTTGCTATCCCAGGGCGGATACATGGCATTACACCAGATACCCTGTAAGTTAGCGGCCTGTCCGCCAGGCTGTGAAGAAGATATCAAAAGATAACGGCCAAATTGAGCCAGCAGTGTGACTAATGACGGATCCTGAGTCGACCGATAATTGATGATCCGCTGCGTAGTGGGCAATTTTGATGCTTCGATATTTTTACCGAGGTCTAACTTAAAACGGTTAAACTGTTTCGCGTAAAACGACGAGTGATTTTTGATCGCAGTGTTATAATCCTTCGTCATAGCTGCTGCGAGGTAAGCAGCTGCCTTTTTCTCATAATCGGCTCCCACTGTTTTATAATCAACAAAATTGGTAGCTATAGAAATATACAGCGTTGCCACTGTAGCGCCCGAAACCGAAAGAGTACTATCGTTTAAAGATACCTTACCATCACTGGTTTTAACAGCAGCCTGCGTTTGGTATGCAATTTTGGCCTCAATACCTTCATGGCTGGCCCCTTTGCTTTCCATCACCAACACATTATTTTTAGCGAATACTTTGTAGGGCGCCGGTTTGGTATAGCTGAGCTGAAAATTAACCGCTCCCTTTTTACTGGCTGTAATACGCATGATAATTACGTTATCTACAAAAGAAGAAAAAGTTTCACGGGTGTAGGTTACTCCATCAACCGTATAACGCGTTAATGCCACAGCCCGGTTGATATCCAGCTCGCGGTAATAAGCCGTATTATTTTCATGTCCCGGGAATTGAAGTAGCACGCTTCCGGCAGTTTGAAAAGGCATACCATGTATTTTGGTAAAAAAAGTCTCATTTACCAGTTTGTCGGCTTCACGGGTTTTGCCCTCGAACACCAGCTTCTGGGCTTCCGGGAGCGCTGACAAAGCCTTCGGATTATCATTGCGATGGGGCCCACCGCCCCAGATGGTTTCTTCATTCAATTGCAGCTCTTCGCGTTGCGGTATGCCATATACCATGGCTCCCAGCCGCGAGTTGCCTAAAGGCAGCGCTTCAACCCATGCTTTGGCAGGCTCATTGTACCAAAGCTTCAGATCCTGCGCGTTCGCTGCCCCAATGATTAAAAATAAAGCCAACATTATTTTGAGCCTCAAGAAGCAACTTTTATTATCGCTATGTTTTTTGTATAATAACGATGGCATAACCTGAATCATTATAGTTATTTAAGTAGTGAATGAATCCCTGATTAATTATTTATTTCAACACAAAGCCTCCGCCTGCCTGCATTTCAACTTCCAGCTCACCGTTTTTCTTTACGGCCACCTCTTTTAAGAAGGTCCCTTTTTCTTTATCATCATTATACATGCTCACTTTTTTACCTGCAAACATGGGTAATTGAATTTTTATTTTAACCGGTTCTTTTTGCCCGTTTACACCGGCCACATACCATTGATTATTATGCCTCCTTGCAATAACGGCATATTTACCCGGATATCCATCAATATACAGGGTTTCATTCCAGGTAGTGGGAACGGTTTTCATGAAATCAATTTCAAATGCAGGCACATCGGTGAGGTTATTAGGTGTTAAACCAAACATCTGTACCGGGTTCTGGAATAACACTGCTGTAGCCAACTGGAAGGCATCTGTGGTCAAACGCTTATTACGCCCCTCATTGCTTTTCACCAGGTATTTGTTCAACAGGGTTCCGCCAAACTCCATACTGGCAACGGTGTTTCGAATAAAGGGATGCAGGGATGCGTTATAAGCTTCGGTTTCCCTTACGCCCTGCGAGAATATCAGCATTTCAGATGCAACTACTGCCTCTGCCCCTACAAAATTGGGGTACATCCTTTCCCATCCACGGGGCAAGGTAGCGCCATGAAAAATAATCATCAGCCCGTAGTCATTGGCATCAGATAATATATCTTCATAAAGGCGCATGGTTTCCTGCTTGTCGCCGCCCAAAAAGTCAACTTTTAATCCCTTTACTCCGGCTTCCTTCAGCCATTTCATTTCATGCTTGCGGGCAACCGATGTATTCATTTTATTTTTAGGCCCCTGCGGCGCATCATTGAAGGAGCCATTAGAATTATACCATAAAAAAACATCCACCTTTTTCGAGTTCGCATATTGGATCAGCTCCTTCATGCGCTCCTTACCTATGTTGGAATCCCAGAAAGCATCCATCAGGATATATTCATAACCCAGGCCACCCGCCAGGTCTATATATTTTACCTGGTCGTTATAGTTCATGCTGGCATCCTGCCACACAATCCAGCTCCAGGTAGATTTGCCCATTTTATATTGCTGAGAGGGCTCATACAGCGGCTCCACCACATCGTAGGGTATCGTTGTTTCTACAATAGGTTTAAGGTTACTACCCACGGTGATCGTTCTCCAGGGCGTTACACCGGGCAAACCAATTGCAGCACCCGAACTGCCAAAGCCATTATTTTGTTTTGTATTAGGATAAAGGATGGTATACAATCCCTCTTTAGTACCATCGCTCAAATGCGAGGCGCAGTACAAACTACTTACACCTGTTTCGGAAAGCAATACCCAGCCATCTGCCCCGATACGAAATAAACCCGGAAAGACATACCCGTCATTATTACGTGTAGGCTTTCCCAACGGCCCGTCTGCCTCATAAGCGCTTTCATAACTTGGCGCCGTGCGCGCAAACCCGGTCATGGCACCCATCATAGCCGAAAGAAAGGTAGTGGTTTGGGCAGGAAATTTATAACCTGTAGCTTCCCACTCTATGACGCAGCTCTGGCGATCTTTCCAAACCGGCAACTCATACCTGAAAGCGATATCATTATTACTTACCTGGAAAACGATGTTCACTTTTTGCTGCCTGGCGTTCTCAACTGAATACGTAAGCTTATTAGCATGATATTGAATTTCCGATTTCTTAATACGATCCTGGGTATAACTCTTATTAACGACACCCTCCTCCTTACTTAAGTATTTTATACCTGTTGAGAAATCTCCTTCATTGGTTTTAAAACCCAGCGGGGAGTTTTCCAGCATCACTTTACCCTTGTAGGTAACGGCATATTCGGCCCTCCCATTATTGACGGATACACTTACGCTTAACTGTTTATCAGGACTCATCACTGTTGCATCCTGTGCCCTGCTACTTGCCGCTAACAGCATACTCAAAGCGGCTGATAATATATAGAATTTCATTCGTTGACCTTTATAATTAGAGATTAAAAACGGTTCATTACTTTTGATTAAACAATGGTATATGAAGACGCAGGGTAAACCGGCATCATCTTTCTACCCGCAGCTTCTTTGATATCGGCTATGGCTGTATATCATTACCCGATGTAGCATATAAACCAATTAACGCGCCGGTAAAACCTCCTGCCACATTGGTGGACAGAATATCGCCTGATACAGCGCCACCAACAGTCTGAAAGCTGGAGCCATCGGTCGAGTAGCTAAACGTATACTCATCCTGCTGTGAAGCAGACACTTTTAACCGAACAGGTTTCTTTATATCAATTTTGGTACTCCCAATAATAGTCGAGGGCACCACGCTACCCTGGCGGGGAGGACCTGCCTGTCTTTCCCTTGCATTTTTGGCAAGTACCAGGTAATAATCATTATCTTTTTTTGTAACGCCAAATACATAATTAAATGCCTCTCCCTGGTAGCAAACTATTCCTGCTAAGTCCTTGCCAGACCCAGGTATATAATTCATGGTCACCACTGCTTCAAAACTGGAATGCTGTTGCCTGTGAAATAAAGCAGAGACCGGGGCCACCGCCTTAATATTGGCTTCAAAAGGTTTGATACTTACGCCACCCTTGGGAGATGTAGTGATAAACTCCTCACGGGGTCCCCTCATGGCTATCCACCTGTGATCGAGATTAGCGGTCGTAAAGTTATCCGTAAAAGTAAAATTGCCCGAAGGGAAGAAGCCGTTTTTACCGGTTTGGTTAGTTACCCCCTGGGGCAGTTTCAATTTCGGTTTCAAGGGAACCAGGCCGTTTTGATAAACAGGAAATGTACCTGACCAATCCACGGGAATCAGGAATGTTTCCCTGCCCGTATTTACACGATCTTTGGCATTGGGACGGATGCCTAAAAATACCGCATAATACTTACCATCTTTCCCTTCAACCAGGTCTGCATGACCGGCCCAGTCAATTTTATCTTTTCGGTCAGCCGGGAAATATCTTTGGGTTAAAATGGGGTTATTAGGCGCCGGTACAAATGGACCTTTGGGAGAATCGCTGATAAATATAACCTCGCTATGCCAGTCGCCGGTGCCTCCTTCTGCGCACATGAGATAATATTTCCCATTCTTTTTGTACATGTGCGGCGCTTCTATCCAGATAGGCTTTTGAGAAATATCCACACCGCCGTCTACCAACACCACATCAGTACCCGGAATCACCTCATCCTTCTCCAGATCATACTCCCACTGCCTGATAATACGATGCCCGTTATACAGGATCTTTGAGCGGTCGGCATGCTCATCATTGTGAACCACATATGCTTTTCCATCCTCATCAAAGAATAAAGACGGGTCGATTCCGGGAAAATTCAGCTTTTTTACTTCACCCCATCCTTTAAAGGGATCTTTGGTTTTAACCACCATATTACCGATGCCGCCTGCAATCTGGGTAGTGATCATATAAAAGGTTTCATTCTTCTTATTATACTTTATAGAAGGCGCATAAATACCTGCAGAGATACCTGACTTTTCTACTTTTAATTGAGAAGGCCTGTCCAGCACGTGGCCAATCTGCTTCCAGTTCACCAGATCAGTTGAGTGGAAAATGGGCACGCCCGGGAACATAGAAAAGGAGGAGGCTACCAGGAAATAATCATCGCCGCGGCGAACCATGCTGGGATCGGGATAACATCCCTGGAGAATGGGGTTATAAAACTCATCTTCCTTTAAAGGATGGTTAGCATACACCGCGTCATTTCCTGTATACGAGAATTGAGTAAAAACCGGAACATTGGTTGCCGGCACCGGCTTTTCATTTTTTTTCTTTTGTGCACCCGCTTCAAACGTAAGCAGCAGCAAAGCTGCCATTGCCACTGATTGTAATTGGGAAAAACTAAACTTTATCATTATACGCTTATTTATACTTTATAAAATTTACCCGATACTACTTCGCATGAATGATCTGGTATTTACCACTTAAATGCATCAGGCAAAATAAATACAACAATCCATCATAATAGGCATCGTAATAGCCGTCCTCAAAGGGCTGCAGTTTTGCATTCCACAATTTATGAACGAAGTCGAGGCTGTTTTTTTCAGGGTTCATCAATGAAGCTGATGCGGCTGTAGCGATCAGCCCTATGGAGTGCCTTAGCTTCTTAACCGGGCCCGCCTGCAAAATAAATTCAGGGCGGCTGCCGTCTAACTCAAACTGGTCATCGAAGCTGTTGATACCCTTTGATCTTAAAAAGTTCTGGAATCGTTGTGCATAGCCCCGTTGCCATTCCCTGTCTTTGCCATACCAAACATAATCCATAGCAATATTCATGGGCACCCGCCAGGAATCATATCGAAATGCAGCAGGCATCCATCTCGTAGAGTGAGGCGCTCCGTTAAACTCTGCATAATCCGGGTTGAGTGCTGTTACCGGGTGCGTAGTCCTCTTAAAAAAAGCTCTCGATGTATCGGCACAGGCTTTATAGAAATCTTCATGCCCATCCTTTGCATACTGCGCCCATACTTCGTAGAAGGCCGGCAGGTGATAAGATGGATCTGTCCAGTTATAGTTATTCCCTTCTGGAACAAAACTAATCTGCTTGTGTTCTGTATTGATCAGGTTATAGATATTACCCGTTCCGTCTTTCTTCCACATTTCATCCAAAATAAAACGAGCCTCTTTATAATAATTGATACCGGTATTATTGCCCCACCTGTTGGAAGCAAACAATAAGGCGGTAATAAAATAAAATTCGCCATCTGAAGCGGAGCCCGGTGAATTTGGCTTATTCGTCTTCGGATTAATGCTCCATGCAAAATATCCTTTACGGGGTCCGTCCTGGTGCTGAGAATACTTTTTGGACCAACGCCAGATGCGGTCAAAAACTTCCTTTTTATCGAGTTGAACTGCCACCATCATTCCATAAGACAAACCTTCGGTGCGGGCATCCCGGTTCTTTACATCTGATACATAGGCCAAAGAATCTTCTACTTCAAAGTAAATGCCGTTGGGGCTTTCGAAAAGATCGCTATAGGCTTTGGCTACCTTGGCATCAATATCTTTTTGCCGGTAGCCTGCTTCTTTGAAAAGATTGCGGTATTTACCGGTTACAATAGCAGCATCCTTTGCGGGTTTGTTGCCTGTCTGTGCCCAGAGTATTAAGGGCGATCCCAGGACTGACCATAGTAAGAGGTTCAAAAATTTTTTCATATCCAAAAACAATACGTTGGTTATCTATTTAGTA
>JBCNOR010000221.1:0-7880 GCA_039593785.1 Niabella sp.
GAGCTATCCCCAATGCCGTCCCTAGTTCTCTTGTGATATCATTTAAAGCAGAAGCCACACCTTGCCGAGCTGAGGGTAATGAAGATGTAATGGCTTCAGTAGAAGGCGTCATCGAAAATCCCATCCCTAATCCCATAACAATCATACCTGGCAGAACTGATAAATAGCCCTTGTCTGCGGAAACCAGCTGTCCCATTAACAGTGCGCCTAATGCTCCCAACGCGATTCCGCAAGCCATTGTATACCGGCTGCCGATCTTTAGCACCAATTTAGGGGCTAGCCCTGAACTAAGCATCATCAGCACAGCCATAGGCATCATTCCCAATGTAGAACTCAGGGCAGACCAGCCCAATACACCTTGAAAAAAGGGAAAAAGAACGATAAATATTCCCGCTTGAACGCCGAATACGGTTAGTAATGTGATAGAGCCGCCGGACAAGCTGCGTCCTTTGAACAAACGCACATCCAGCAGCGCACCCTCGTAGCGAAGCTCCCAGATAATAAATGCGAAGGCAGCCAGAGCGCCAAGAGTAAGACTAGAAAGTACGACAGGGTTGGTCCAGCCAAGTCCAGGTGCTTCATGTAAGCCATAGATCAGGGCAACGGTGGCGATCACGGACAATGCTGAGCCCTTGATATCAAATCGATGTATCGTCCTCTCTGCCGAATTAGGCACAAAGCGTATGGTCATCGCAATAGATAGTAATCCCAAGATAGCAGGCAGCATAAAAAGCCATCTCCATGTGGCAACATCAACCAACAAAGCAGATAGGTACATCCCCAAAATACCGCCACCTCCCGCTACTCCGGTCCAGATACCTATTGCTTTAGAACGGTTTTCCTTTGGAAAAGTCGAAGTTATCACTGCTAACGTTACGGGCATGATCAGCGCGGCGCCTGTTCCCGTCAGCACCCGTGATGCCAGCATCATTGTAGCTGTTGTAGCAATCCCCGACATTGCACTTGCGGTAACGAATATTACAAGTCCGGCCAGCAGCATCTTCTTTCTGCCCAAGCGATCACCGATAGCGCCAAGTGGTAACAGTAATGCGGCCAGGGTAAGTGTGTATATATTGATGATCCAAAGCACGGTGTTCTGAGATATATTGAATTCCAGGGCGAGCATAGGTTGTGCTACGTTTAGCCCGCTTACCGATGCGATCACCGACATCAAAGCTATGCATACGGCTATAAGAATTTTTCTTAACCGAGTGGGGTCAATTTGAGGTCCGATTTCTTTACTGCCATTTTCCGTTATTGTATCGTCTATAGTTTTCATTGCTTTATTTTAATAGTGATGAGTTTATCGGCAAACGATCGTTTTCTTCATTATAAATCGCCAACTTCTGATCGGTTAAGATCTACCTGCTGAATTAATTGTTTTACTTGCTTTCTTTTTATGTCGCCCTTAATTAAATCCACGATGAGATAAATAGATGGTACAACAAATAGGGTAAGCACCATGGAACTCGTAAGACCGCCAATCAGCACCCAGGCTAAACCATTCTTCCATTCCGCACCGGCGCCGGACGATAAGGCAATCGGAAGCATGCCAAATATCATAGCTAATGTGGTCATCAAAATAGGACGCAGCCTTGCTTTGCCGCTAAGCACAAGGGCCTCAATGGTATTTTTTCCTTTAGTTTTAAGGTGATTGGCAAAATCGACAATTAATATTCCGTTTTTCGCCACAAGCCCGATCAACATGATCATTCCCAGTAAAGAGAAAAAGTTGAGTGTATTCATAGATAGCGCTAAAGCCAGCAACGCGCCTACCAGTGCTACCGGTATAGAGAAGAATACAACGAAAGGATATATAAAGGAATTATACAGCATCACCATGACGAGGTATACCAACAGTAACGAGGCCACCAATGCAAGAAAGAGGTCGGAGAACGTATCCTTCATATATTTGAGTTCACCTTCCGCGTCAATGTTTATATCCTTATCAAAATTCGCTTGACGGATGAAGTCTTCCAGTTCCGTGCTAATAACGCTAGGAGTAACTCCGAGCACTTGTGATGTAATGGTTACGGAAGCGAGTCTGTCTTTGCGATCAAGCTGTTTTGAGGCTATCCCATAGTTGAAATCAGCGAACTGCTCCAGTTTAACGGATTGGCCTGCAGAGTTAATAAATGAAAGATTGCGGAGGCTTTCCTCATTTTTCCTGTCGAACTTATCATAGGCAACTTCAATGTCGTACTCCTTCTGATTGTTGCTAAATTTAACGTCCGTGTTTCCGCTAAAAGCAATGTTCATTGATAGCCCCACAACATCCATACTCAGGCCAAGGTCGGACATTTTATCCCTGTTAATAGCAACCTGTAATTCCGGGATTCCTTTTTCAACGGATAGTTTTACGTCTGATGTCCCCTTTACAGTTTTCAGTTTATTGGCAATAGCAACAGCGGCCGTGTATATTTTATCGGGGTCGCTACCGGATACTACGACTGAAATAGGAGCCTCGTTTGACGTTCCCATCATATTCATGATAGCTGAAGTGACCTTTACTCCCGGGAGCAACTTTTCCAATTCCAATTTTGTATAATGTGCAAATAGGTCGGAGGATTGGGTTCTTTGCTCCTTGGCCACAAGCTTAACGTTGATTTCTGCTTTGTTCTGTGTATTCCTGCTGCTACCCATTGAGCCGGAACTGATGCCAATAGTTGAATATACTTTTGCCACTTCTGGTTTGCTAAAGAGCAATCTTTCTATTTTTTTTACGTTTTCGTTTGTGCTCAGAAGTGTAGCACTTTGAGGCAATTCAAGGTAAATCAGCACTTCACCTTTATCGCCGTTGCTGGCAAATTCTCCCCCAATATATCCGGCGCCCACCAACATAAAAGAAGCGACGATCATAGCGAAAGCGCTACCCAATACCCATCGCTTTTTGGCCAAGGCTTTGGCCAGCATTCTGCCATAAAAATTTGTTAGCCTGGTAAGCCGGTTTTCAAATGCCAATAGTATTTTCCCAAATATTTTCTTCGTGTCAAGATGTTCTACCTTAGCCCAGCGCGAAGCCAATAAGGGTGTAAGGGTGAAAGACACGAACAAACTCATCAATGTAGCGATTACGATAACCATTGAATATTGTCCCAGCATATTGGATATAATTCCACCAACCATGGTAAGCGGAAGAAAAACGATCACATCTACCAGTGTAATAGCCACAGCGGTAAAACCAATTTCCTGTCGGCCGTCTATTGAAGCACGTACCTTGTCTTTACCTTTTTCGAGGTGTCGATAGATATTCTCAAGGACAACAATACTGTCATCGACAAGTATGCCAATAACGAGGGATATAGCCATTAACGTTAGCAAGTTAATCGTATAGCCCAGCAGGTTCATTGCGATAAACACCGATAGCAGTGATGCCGGAATAGATATCATAACAATAAGAGCATTACGAAGGCTATGCAGGAACAGCAGCATCACAGCGGCTACAATTACGATGGCTAAGAAAAAATCGAACATAACAAGGTTGGCAGCTTCTATCGTGAACTCGGAACTATCGTTAGCGATGTTGAATTTTAAGTCCTGCCCGGTATGGGCGTTTTCGATTTCAGTTAATATTTTTTTAACGGCGCGTGCTACTTCTACAGCGTTTGCATCCCTTTGCTTAATTAGTTGTAGTCCTATTGAATTTTTTCCATCTATACGGTTGAATGTAGTAATGTCCTTTATACCGTCCTGGACTGAAGCGACGTCGGAAAGTCTTACTTTAGAGCCGGTAGCCGGGTCATTTTTAACTACTAAGTTTCTAATGTCTTCAACCGACTCATATTTCCCTTTGAGCTTAATGGTCGTTTCAGATTGGATATTGGTGAGCTTCCCTGCGGGGACTTCCAGGTTTGCATTACGGATTGCCTGGTTCACCTGAAGCAAGGAAATCCCGTATTGATCGGATTTACTCCGGTCAATGTTCACTTTAATAGCCCTTTCTTCGCCTCCAACCAGTTCAACCCTAGCTGCTCCCTTTATTTTGGTAATAGCCGGCTTTATCTCATCTTTTACCAAAGCATACAGTTCGCTAGGATTCATTCTGGCAGTCACGCCGAATCGCATGATGGGCATATCAGTAATCGAAAATTTGCCGATAGCGGGCGGCTTAGCGCTTGCCGGCAAGTCTTTCACCACTTCATTCACTTTTCTCTGTGCGTCTTGCATAGCCTGTTCTACATCTGCATCAACTTTCAATTGCACCGACACCGAAGACATGCTCTCTAATGAAGTAGATTTAATCGCATCAACGTTATCGATACCTGACACTGCATCTTCAATTTTTTTGGTGATAGCCGTTTCCACCTCGCTGGGAGAGGCGCCGGGATAGGCCGTGGTAATGCTGAACATCGACATAGACATATCTGGAGTGAGCTCATAATTTAGCTTGGCATAGCTGATAATGCCCAAGAATACCAGTGCTATGAAGATGACCGTTATGAATGACGGACGTTTTATGGATAATTCTGTTATTGACATGGAAAGTTCAATTTTGTTATTTAATCACCTGCACTCGCGAACCGTCGCTTATATTTAGTTGTCCTGTTTCAATTATTCTGTCCGTTGTTGAGAGGCCCTCGAGGACTACTACATTTTCCCCCTCTACATTCCCTGTTGTAATCTTTTTTAATACGGCAACATTTCCTTGCAAGACATAAACCTGTGGCGCTTGCAGACTACCTATAATAGTTTTTACAGGTATCATTAATGCATGCTCAAGATGGTCATGATTGATGATAGCCCTGCCGCTCATACCCGGCTTTAAGGGATTTTTAGTGTTATTGGGTATTTGGACTTCGACCATGAAGTTTCTGTTAGCGTCTGCCTGTGCAGCAATATATACCACTCGTCCTGGCACATTGTGGTCAGGATATAAATCGGGTATAACCTGAATTAGTTTTCCAATTCCAAGCTTAAGCACATCTTTATCCAACATTTGTATCTGTAGCTTAAGCGAAGAATTGTCTACGATGTCTGCTAGTATTGTTCCCGGGCTAATGTAGCTCCCGGCTTGTACGTGAGATTTATTTATGGTGCCGGAAAAGGGCGCTGTTATCGTTGTGGATTTTTTAATTGCATTAATATTATCCACTTTCGATTCCGCAGATTTTACTGCCAGCCGCTGCTCTTCAACCTCACGAGCTGTAATTGCATTGGCTTGTAACATTATTTCCATTTTTGATAGGTCAGCCTTAGCCTTTTGTAACGTTTCCTTGGCTAACTGTTTGTCTATTGCATTTTGCTGCCGCTCTATATGTTCAGTTTCGTTGAATACCGATACGATGGTCTGCCCCTTTAAAATACGTGCACCATCTTTTAATGCCGTCGTCACTATCCTGCCTGAGATATCGGAGGCCAGAGCCATTTGATTTACCGGTATAAAAAAGCCTGTGGAAACATAGGTTCGCATTAAGGCTTTGTACTGAGGGTTTATAACAGTTACTGGAAACACCAAAGTTTTGCTGGCGCCAATTTCCGCTTTGGTGTCCAGTTTATGTTTATTGCGACTGAGTGTAGATAATATAAGTAGCAATACTCCTGCAGTTATTAAAACCGGGACGAGGTATTTTTTTATCCTTTTCATGCTTGAATATTATTTTAAAAGCGATTGTATATTCCCCGATATCTTTAGGAATTCCAGTTCTGCCGAATGAAGGTTTAATATGGCTTTTAGATAGGCAGTCTGTGATTCTTTTACTTGGGTCTCAGCATCTAATAAATCTTTCAGAGAGGCGTAGCCGTTTTCAAACTGGATGAAGGACAGTTTGTATACTTCTTCCGCAAGGCCTTTACTTTTTTGAGTGGTCGTTACATTTGCCGCACTTGTCATCAGCCTTTCCTTTGTATTTTTTATCTCTTTATTCAGCGTGCTTTGCTGGATACCAATCTCAAGCTCATTTTGCTTATGCTCAAGCTGGAGCTGCCTAACTTTCGATAATTTATAGTTTCCATCAAAAATGGGTATAGATAAATTAAGGCTTGCAAGCGAGTTGGGATACCAGTTTGTACTGCTACTGAAAACATTCGCACTATTCTGTTGTGCCAGGGTGCCGTATTTGAAATTAAACGAGAGCTTGGGCAAATACGATTGCTTAATTTGCTTTAAGCTCAACATCGTTAGTTTGTCCTGTTCCCGAAGCAACTGAATATTTAACGGATCAATCCTTACATCTTCACCAAACAGATAAGTCAGGCTGGCATGTGCGATTCCAGTATCGATATCGACCTTTTCTTCCAAAGGATAGGTCATGGTGTATTTCAGTATGATCATGCTCTGCTCGTACTCGAGTCGGGCATTTTGAAGTCTGGTTTGCAGGTTGCTGCGTTCAAACTGTAATCGTTTCATATCCAGAGAATTTGCGAAGCCTTTATCAGCTTGTAACTGCACATTTGCAAGAAGCGAATCGATTTTTAATATGCTATTGCCCACATCTGTCTGCTGTAGAAAGGCGACCTGTGAAGTGGTGTAGGCATTTGAAATGTCATAAATTATTTGCTCTACTGTTTTTTGTTTGTCGAGCATGCTGATCCGGGAATACTGCCTGGCTATTTTTTGACTGGTGATTTTTTCGAGATCAATTACTGTTTGGGATAGTTCAACATTTGCCGCCGCATTATATTTTGTTCCGAATTGCACTGCAACGTCTTGTCCCGGTTGCCCCAGAAATGCTCCTGGAATAATTTGCGTGATCAACTTCAAATTGTTGGTGTACGAGGCATCTGCTTTTATCTGCGGCAGATATCTGGACAGTTCCTCGCGAAATTTCTGGTTATACCTCTGCAGTTCATAATCCGACTTCTGAATGGAAGGGTGGTGGCGTACGCCGTATGCTACCGCTTGTTTTAAAGTGAAGCTAACGGATTGCTGCGCCTTGGTCAGAAGCGGAACAACCAGGAGCAGCAGCAGCAAAGAGTGTCTCAGAATCAGATTATTCATCTTGTTTAAGATATTCAGTAAATATTAATTGGTTCAGTATTTTATGAACTATTGTAACAAAAAAAATTAGCGCTTATTTTCCCATTTTTTTATTGCAATCATTAGCTCCTTATACACAAAATCTAAGAATTCAGTCACTTCTTTCAGGTCCTGGTTGAACTGCGGGGTTTTGGTTGTTCTGGTTTTAAGGATTTCCTTTAGTATTATATTTAGGTCATCGAATTTCTCGAAATTCTCCTTGGTCATCTGCGTCCAGTTGTTCATCTTACACCGGAAATAGCGTTTCTTATCGCCAAGTTTGGTAATGTATTCAATATGGTGGGTCATCATCAGCCTGTTTAATGCATTGCTGGTTCCACCTTTGCTTAAATGCAAGGTTTCCATAATTTCATCAAAGGTCAATTCTACTTTATCGGCGACCAAAAAAAGGCCCCACACCCTGCACTCAGCGGGTGGTAATCCGTACTTTTCATTTAGTACACCAAACTGTTCAATTAATTCCTTTTGTTTCTCGGTTAAAACCATAATTGCATTTCTTCTCTACTAACTCTGATGCAAAAATAAGGAGGTTTATTTAGTTCACCAAATTGTGAACTAAAATTTTTATTTACTTATTGCGCCAAGTCATTTCAACTGGGATAACATATCAATTTAGAAGGTTATACAAAAGATAAACATAAGAAGGAGGCCGACAAGAGGCCTCCTTTGCTGAACAGGTGCGGGTTACCAGGAAATTTCACCATTGGTCGGATTGGTCTCTTCACTGAAGAATTTTCCTGTCGGACCATTTTTATCTACCAAGGCGTATTTAATAATACGTTGAGCAGCGACGCTGACCTCACCTCCATTGAAAAATGTAAAATCGGTTTTTGTTAATCCCGGGCACACTGCATTTACTTTAAAGTTGGTGTCACGCAATTCATAGGCGAGCTGTATAGTGTAC
>JBCNOR010000222.1:0-7866 GCA_039593785.1 Niabella sp.
ATTGAACGATCCGCCATGCCTCCCGAGCTGACAGCTGCCCTGGCGCTCTGCCGCAACCTTCCCTCGCCACCCGGTATTGCCCTGCCCAGGATCACAACCTTACTGTCAGGGGGGGTAACGGGGTAACGAATTACCTGGCAAGTTTAAACTATGATAATGCCCAGGGATTGTTTCTTAAATCTTTCAATCAAATATTTTCAGGAAGATTTGATATCAATCATAGCATGTTTGATAACAAATTAAAATTAAACGTTAATGCTTTTAGCTCATCAAGGCGCTTGAATGGTTTTAATTCAAACATCTACCGCCAGGCTTTGATGCAAAACCCCACGGCGCCCGTAAAAAACGAAGATGGCACCTGGTTTCAGGAATTAACAAAGTTCGATTATCAAAGTCCTGTATCGGATATTATGGAATCGGACGGAGAAACCAATGAGCTATTATCAAGGTATAATGGTACCATTTCATTTTTGCCGGTAAAAGGATTGAAATTTTCAGCCCTGTTTTCTTACTCAAAATGGATGCAGAAATATGGGTATGCAGAAACCAAGCAGCATGCATCCACCCTGAGAGACGGCCGTAACGGGTATGCAAACGATGGCGGTGCACAATCTATTGACCGGCTAACAGAACTTACAGGCGAATATACAAAGTCTTTAAACAGGCATAACATCACAGCTCTTGCCGGTTATAGTTATCAGGAAAACGACTATACTAATCACTATATGGAAAACTGGGATTTTCCTACAGATATTTTTAGCTGGCATAATATCGGCCTGGGCAGGGCCATCAGCAGTGGTGAGTTTGTTGGCCTGATCCGTAACTACAAAGCGGAGACGAATCTGGTGGGATTTTTTGGCCGGTTATCTTATAATTATGATCAGAGATACCTGCTGATGGCGAGTTTGAGGAGAGAGAAAGCAAGCCAGTTATGGGGCACGCGTAATCCATGGGGTGTTTTTCCTGCGGCTTCAGCAGGCTGGAGAATCAGCCGCGAAAAGTTCATGGAAAATCAGCAGGTTTTCGGGGATCTTAAATTAAGGGTTGGTTATGGAGTTACAGGCTCACAACCTTCAGATCTGTTTAGAGGAGTGGCATTGCTGGGTTACAGTGGTTTCGTGCTCTCTGATGGTAAGTGGGTGCAAACAATCATTCCTACGCAAAATGCTAATCCCGATCTTAAATGGGAAGAAAAAAGAGAAACAAATATTGGTCTTGATTTTAGCATGCTCAAGGGGCGGTTATCGGGTAGTATTGACTTGTACAATCGCCAGATACATAATTTGCTTTATTTGTTCGAAGTACCCAGCCCTCCCAATCTATATAACAGAACACTGGCCAACGTAGGCACACTCGAAAATAAAGGGCTGGAAGTGCTGATCAATTTTACCCCGGTGATGCGCAAAAACTTTCAATGGAACTCTATGGTCAATTTCTCTACGAATTCCAACAAGCTTAAAAGTCTTTCCAATGACCTGTATCGAACATCAACGGATTACCTGCGTGTAGGGGCTATATTCCCGCCCATCCAGACTTTTTCGCATTTGTTAAGAGTTGGAGGGTCTGTCGGTGATTTCTACGGGTATAAAGTAGTGGATATTGGTAACGACCCGTCAGATGCTGCCAATTATGGTCAATGGATATATGAAGGCCGTGATGGCGCCCCGGTAAAGTATTCCGATTTCGGTCATGCCTTTGAGGATAAAAAAGTAATCGGTAACGGTTTACCCCGTTACTACCTCACCTGGAATAATAACCTGCAATATAAAAACTGGGACCTGGGGATCACACAAAGAGGCGCTTTCAAATTTCAGGTGGCTAACCTCCAGCGCATGATGTTTGAGAATCCCACACAGGCGCAATACAATTTGCTGCAGAATGCTTACGACCCTGTTTATGGTAAAGCAGTGTTGAAATCGCCGGTTGAGTTTAACAGTTATTATATAGAAAACGGCGATTTCTGGAAGATTGATAACATCACGCTTGGATACAGTATTAAGCCAGATAAAATTAAATACATTAAATCAGCACGAATTTATATAGCTACGCTGAACACTTTCATCATTACAGGCTATAAAGGTATTGATCCGGAAGTAAGCCTGAGAAACGGCACTTCATCAGCACAGTCGGGTGTATTGCAGGTGCCCACCTCGGGTCTCGATCCGGGTATGGACTCGCCCTACAAGTATCCTACTACCAGGACATTCAGTATAGGCTTAAACGTTAACTTTTAACTGTGACAATAATGAAAAAGAAATATTTCAATATAAAGTTTTGGATTTCGTGTGCCATTGCTTCTCTGTCGGTTTTCTCAGCATGTACCAAGTTGAAGGATACATCCTACAGCCAGATCATTTCCGGAGGTTTTTCTCCTACAGCTTCAGACATAAGCGCGCTGGCGGGTGCGGCCTACGTAGACTGGCGTGGTTTACTTTTGCAATGGAATACCGTTTACAGGGCGCAGGAAGTTTCAGGCGACCAGATGCTGACGCCTGCGCGGCCCAATGGTTGGGTAGATGGCGGTGTTTACCGCCGGATACACGAACATAAATGGACCACCGAAGATGATATTGTTGTAAACGTTTGGACCAGGGCCTATCAGGGTATTACCAATTGCAACCGGATTATCTACCAGGTACAGTCGGGTGCCATTCCTGTTGCTCCCAAAGACACCAGTTCACTGGTAGCAGAGTTAAAGCTATTGCGCGCATCTTATTACTGGATGCTATGTGATATGTATGGTAATGTTCCCATAGTTGACAGGTTTGACGTACCTGCGGGTTATTTACCGCAGCAAAACACAAGACGGGAAGTTTATAATTTTATTGTAAATGACCTGCTGGCCAATATACCTAAAGTAACTGACGAAGTAAGCACTAAAACGTATGGCAAGTTTAATAAATGGGCAGGTCTTACATTACTTGCAAAAATGTATTTGAATGCACAGGTCTATAGTGGCACTCCTGAGTGGGAGAAGTGTAAAGCAGCATGTGATACTATTATCAATTTTGCTACAAACAGTGGAGAAATTACTTTAGAAGCCAGCCAGAAAAGCGTTTTTGCTACAGAAAACGAGAATTCCAAGGAGATAATATTTGCGCTACCTTTCGATTCAAAATATGTAAATGAGTGGAATTCATTCGATGTACATATGCAAACGCTGCAGCCGCAAAATCAAAAAACATACAATCTGCAAAGCTCTCCCTGGGGAGGCGTTTGCGCGGTTCCCCAATTTATCAGCACCTTCGATCCACAGGATAGCAGGCTTACGGAGAATTATATATTCGGACAGCAATTTTCAGCGGCGGGAGATAGCCTCTTCGGTTCGATGGGGGCGTTTGTAGGAAAGCCATTGGCATATCGCAATTATGTAGCCGGAGTTGATCAGTCGGAGGAAGTAGATGGTTACCGTCTTGGCAAATTTGAAATAGCCATGGGAGCTACTAACCGGCTAAGTAACGATTGGCCGCTTCTAAGATATGCCGATGTATTAATGATGAAAGCCGAATGTTTATTGCGTACAGGCGATGCTGCCGGCGCCGCAACATTAGTGACACAGGTGCGGCAGAGAGCTTTCCGCTCCAATCCCGCCAAGGCTGTTGTAACCGGCGCACAGTTGCTGCTGGGAAGCAGTTATGATTACGGTTTAAGAAACCATCTGGCTTCAACGCAGGAAGGCGGCGCAGATATTCAATATGGACGTTTTTTGGATGAGTTGGCTTGGGAATTTAACCAGGAGGCACGGCGAAGAACCGATTTGATCCGGTTTGGTGTTTTTACCAAAAAATCGTGGTTATCCCATTCTCCCAACGGAGATTACCGGGCATTGTTTCCCATTCCCAAAACAGAGATTGACAAAAATGCAAATCTGAAACAAAATCCGGGTTATAACTAAAGCTATTTTAATTGGTCTTCTGGAGCTGATAAGAATAGTTGTTATCTATTAGTATCTCTGTAGGTCCAGGTTTTAAATGTTAGAAAAAATAGGTTAATGAATCGCATTATTATTCTCCTGCTTACCGCATGGACAATTTCGGGAAGCTGCATGGCTCAATCTTTTAAAAGAACAGAAACCGGAATTAAAACAATAGTAAACAATATAAACATAGAAATCCGGTTTTATGGAGCAAGTATCGTTCGGGTTATCAGGTGGCCTGTAGGTAAAAGTTTTTCGAAGCAAAGCCTTGCTATTGTAAAAGAACCTGCAAGCCAATCGTATAATGTGTCTGAAAAGAAACAGGAGCTCTTTTTAAAAACAATAGGGCTCACTGTTGTTCTGGATAAACTAACGGGACGTGTTAGGTTTGAAAGCAATAACGGTGCGGGCCTAATGAAAGAGGGTAATGCCTCCTTTGAGGATTTTAATGATAATGGTGAAGCAACCTACAAAGTTACGCAATCTTTTACATTAGACCCCGAAGAAGCCATTTATGGATTAGGCATTCTTCAAAACGGAAAAATGTCACAGCGTAACCAGGAAATAAGAATGGTGCAGAATAATACCTGGGATTTTGTTACTTTTTTCCAGTCTGTAAAGGGTTATGGCCTGTACTGGGATAACTATTCCCCTACAAAATTTACAGATAATGATAAAGGAACATCATTTGAATCAGAAGTAGGTGACGGAATAGATTATTACTTCATTTATGGTAAAAATGCAGATGGTGTTATCGCCGGCATGCGTGATCTTACAGGACAGGTGCCCATGTGTCCCCTTTGGGCCTATGGCTTTTGGCAAAGTAAGGAACGGTACAAAAGCCAGGAAGAAATAGTAGACGTGGTTAAAAAATACAGGCAGTTAGGAGTTCCGCTTGACGGTATTATTCAGGACTGGCAGTACTGGGGCAATAACTACCAGTGGAATGCCATGGAATTTGTGAGCTCCGACTTTCCCGATGCCCGGAGAATGGTAAAGGATATTCATGATTTAAATGCACACCTGGCTGTTTCTATCTGGTCTTCCTTTGGGCCTATGACCAAGCCCTACCGGGAAATGGATAAGGGCGGTATGTTATTTAACTTTAAAACCTGGCCGGAATCAGGCCGTGATCTCTGGCCCCCGGATAAATCCTATCCATCCGGTGTGCGTGTATATGATGCTTATAATCCTAAAGCAAGAGATATCTATTGGCAGTATCTGAATAAAGGAATTTTTAGCCTCGGAGTAGATGCCTGGTGGATGGATTCCAGTGAACCTGATCATCTGAGTCCTGAACCGGATGATTTGAATACCAAAACTTTTCTGGGGTCTTTTCGCAAAGTGCGGAATGCTTACCCTCTGATGACAGTAGGAGGGGTGTACAGCCATCAACGGGAAGTTACATCCGGCAAAAGAGTATTTATACTTACAAGGTCGGGGTTTGCAGGACAGCAACGTTTTGGTTCTAATGTTTGGTCGGGTGATGTGAGCTCATCGTGGGAATCATTGAGAAACCAGGTACCGGCTGGTTTGAATTTTTCATTGACGGGTAATCCTAATTTTAATTCTGATATAGGAGGCTTTTTTGCCGGGGCCTACAATAATGGAAGCAATATGTCAGGAGCAAAAAATCCTCAATTCCGGGAACTTTATGTACGCTGGCTGCAGTATGCTGCATTTACACCAATGATGCGTTCACATGGTACAGATGTGCCCCGGGAAATTTATAATTTCGGGCAACGGGGTGAACCGGTGTATGACGCCATCTTGTCCTTTATTAAATTAAGATATAGCCTTCTTCCGTATATATATTCTACATCCTGGGATGTTACAAAAAATCAGTCGAGTTTTATGCGGGCATTGGTAATGGATTTTGCAGCCGATAAAAAAGTTTGGAATTTGAACAGCGAATATTTGTTTGGTAAATCCTTTTTGGTAGCCCCTGTATTAAATGCACAATATACTCCCGAAAAAATTATTAAAACCAACGAACAAAGCGGGTGGGAAAAGAGTAAACAAAGCAATAAAGACAATAAACGAGACAAGGTGAATTTTTCTGAGGCTAAGCGTATAAAAGTATACCTGCCGGCAGGTACGCAATGGTATGACTTCTGGACCAATGAGAAACATGAGGGAGGAAAAGAGATAGAAAAACAAACTACGTTAGGTATCATACCTCTTTATATAAGAGCGGGTAGTATCATTCCTTTTGGGCCAGATGTGCAGTTTGCGCAGGAAAAGAAGTGGGACCAGCTTACTATTAGGCTGTATCCGGGGGCTGATGGTTCGTTTGTGTTGTATGAAGATGAATTTGACAATTACAATTATGAAAAAGGACAGTATACAGAAATACCTTTTTCCTGGAACGAGAAGTCAAAGACCCTTACGATAGGTGAACGCAAGGGCGCTTACCAGGGTATGTCGCAGAGCCGAAGGTTTATTGTTGTGTTGCCTGATGGTAAGCAGAAGACAGTGGCTTACACCGGTAAAAAGATCAATACGCTGGTTAAATAAAACTGTCGGATAAATTGAAAATTGAATTTTATTGATGAAATTTTTGAAAGGTAGCCTGTGCAATTCTTTGCGGCTATGATTACCGGATTAGTTTTGGATACCGGAAGTAAATAGGGGTCTGATCAAGTAAGCTATTAGGGATATTGCAAAAACAATAGGTAATGGGGTGCCATATTGGCTATAGTAGTTGGCCCTGGATGGAAGCCCGTACAGGTTATGGAACCAAAGCCAACATTTGATACCTGATGAGGCGGGTGGAGCTTAATCTATGAAGTATTAATGATCCCGATACGCAGGCAACCCATGGTCCCTCATCCATCGGTTTCCCACCCTCAGCCATGAAAAGGATGCGAAAATTGTCGGTAATATTACTGTAGTTTTATTGATCTGTTTATGCTGTTTATGGGGGCTGGGAATGCAGTCAGGGTATAAAAAGGAGGCTGTCTCAAGGCCCGTCATTTCGAGCGAAACCTAGTGAAGTCGGGAAATCTATATATAATCAGAAGATGATGAATTTCTCAGCTTCGCTTCAGTCGAAATGGCGATTGCAGACATTGGGACACCCTCCTTTTATTTTTAGGTGTATAAAATATGAGGCATTTTTTACGTGTTTCTAGTACTAAATTGTATTACCACCACACGGAGGGCGCGGCAAAAGTATTGGGTGCAAACACACAGCTGCTGGTATCAACCGTATAAATACGATTGCCGTAAAAGCGGTTCTGGGTAAAATAATTGTTCTTCATTTCAGATTCCTGCACATGCTGTACATAGGCACTATAAGCATTGTGGTGCACATAGTTGTTGTACGCATAAATCTTTTTAATGATAGCTGATGTAGAAGCTTTGGCGTTCATTTCAATACCGGCGCCATCGTTATAGGCAATTTCGCAGTTCTTAATATACACGCGCTGTGCCGTACCATGATCGGGTTCGATATCGATGCCATCTTTAGGCTTGGTACCGGTAGTGCGCGTAAACTTACACGAGTCTACGATCAGGCTGTCTACATAGCCAATGGTTAAGCCCTGGCGTCGGTTACTATCGCACACTACTTTGTGCAGCGTAATGATCTGGCTGGTGGTGGTAGCGCCGTCGGCAGGTCTGGCTCCAACCGTAATCCCGTCTCCCCAGCAATTGCGGATAATGCTACGGGTTACCTTCACATTGCTGCTGGAGTAAATGGCTATGCCAAATCCCTGTTCACAGGTCCCAGTACAGGTGCCGCCCAGGTGGCCGCTCCATTCACCTATCAGCTTACCACCCATAATGGTAGCGTTGCTGATATTCTTAAGCAGTAATAAATAGGAACGGCCCGATACGGTAGGCTTCGCTTTTAAAACCCGGGTAGAGTCGTACATATAAAGGGTTACATTGCTTTTCATTTTTATGGAAGTATCCACATTAATATAGTAAGTGCCCGTGCGTACTCT
>JBCNOR010000223.1:0-7838 GCA_039593785.1 Niabella sp.
AAATCTCTTTCTCTATCATACTAATGACGTGCTGTAATTTAGCCGGGTCCTGGATTTTGTTCTGGCTCTTAACATAGATTTGGCCCAGCATACCTTTTTCCGTAGAAAGTGTACGTAGTAGCTGTGTGTAAAACGCCTCAAGCTCTGCCCCGTTTTTATTAGTTAGATTCGGCCAGTTACATACTTCTCCTTTCGGTATTTCTTTTCCTTCGACATCTTTCAATCTGGGTAGGTGGAGTTTTTTATTATACGGCGGTTTGTTAAGCTCATCCACCATTTTCAAAAAAAGCAGGTAAGTGATTTGCTCCAGGTAATCGCCATAACCTACTCCATCATCACGCATTACATTGGCCAGGTTCCATATTTTTGATATTATTGTTGCGTCTGTCATTTCTTCTTTTTTGCAGGTGATGCTACAAATAGTCCGTAGCCTGTGGGAATTAAATCGACCTCTTTTTTTCTTAACCAATTAATTGCATTGAAAAAGCGCTCACGCGGAATTTTCAATTTACGAGCGGACCAGTTTTCTCTGGATTCGGTAACTATTTCTTCGTCCGAAGGATTGCTGTTACCTAATATAATCAAGTTGTTCCATCCTGCATAGGTAGTTGCAGCAATTTCCGCTTGTTCCGGATCAAAATGTAGGAATAGTTGAAGCAGGGCATTTACCTTATTGCATTGGTCAGTGGAAAGCGAAGTCTCAAATTTCTGAATTACATTATCAATTTGCTTTCCGGGTAAATATGTATAACCTATATTGTTTTTCTTGATCTTGAAAAAACCTGCTTTGATTGCGCGGCTTTCTACTTTTTTCAAATGTGGATAGTCATCCGGCCCAGCTGCATCCTTTACGGGTTGACGGCCTAGCGGAATCTGCGCATGGTACTCTACCAAATGGGCAATCTTCTCGCATTTGATATGACTTAGCTTATCCCTATAATCCGGTTTTGTTTCATGCAGTTTTATAATTTTAGCAATAAGCCCTGCGTGAATATCGGCAGAAATCTTGGGAGCATTAACTGTTGTGGGTTTTATTTCTTGTGAGGAGGTTATTTTCTTTTTTATAGTCTTAACTTTTCCCTTTTCCTCTTTAATTCTTTCGAGTAATACCGAAGCTGGTTCATAATCCGACTCGTTTTTGCAGGCTGCTATTTCCGCTTGGGTAAGCAGTTCTCCGGCAAAAGTCTTTTTCAAAATACTTTGTCTCAATGCTTCAGATTGTTGCAGGCTGGCATTTATTTGTTGCTCTAATGCATCGCAATTGGACAAACGAGACTCTATTTCTTTTACAATTTTATCCTGTTCTTCAATTGTAGGCAAAATAATACGTGACTGCTTAATAGTTTTCAAAACTATGCGCTTTATTGCAGTACCGGTCATTTTTCCAATAATATTTGATCTTCCTATTGGACTCTGTATATAATATTTCAAGTATATTGGTAGCAGTTTTTCCTTCTTTGTTTTAAATAGGCATACACTAGAAAGCAGAGAAAATGGTTCTTTTAAGGTATTTAAGGTAACCTCGCCTGTATTAACACCATCTTTTGTTAATAATACATCACCATATTCAGGATTACATCGGTGATAAATTGTTTCATGGAAGCGTTTATCAACATATGTAATATTAGATAAATCCATATAGTTATGCCTGATATTCTTGGCTGTTATATAGGCGAAGCGACCGTCGATTTTTTCGAAATATTGGTTTTGGGGTGAAAAATGTGAGCCATCTTGTATTTTATTACAAGCATCTAAAAGTGTGCACTCCAACCATTTTTTGTGGACTTTTTTATTATTTCTCCAGTCTTGTGTGAACTCCCCTTCAAATGCCTTTTTCAACACCGCCTGTCGGTACACTTTTAATTGTTCCTGGGCCTTTTTCAAATCGGCTACACCGGCATCTAATGCTGAAAATAATTTCTCTATTTTTTTTACAATTGCGCGTTGGACAGTGACCGAAGGTAAAAAGAATGGAAAGTCTTTAAGTGTTTCACCAGATATTGCTTTAAATGTTGTTCCGGTGCCTTTTGCATCAAGATTTTCTTTAGAAAAATTAAGATAATACCATAAATACTTATGGTTTTGAAATGTGATAGCAGCTAATCCTCTACCTATACAACATTCTATATTAGAAATATTAGTGGCGCCTACTGGAGCGCGAACGGATAATAAGATATCAAAAGGTTTTGCTATTTTCTTTGGCTGTGTACACCAAATTTTAGGAATGGGATAAAGATTGCCAAATTCTGCTTTTCCTTGAAAAAAAGGTAAGCCGATTTTATTTGAGTTATATGTAGAAGACGGCGGAGATTGTCCCATATTTATTTTACAAACGTCTTCTAACTTGCATTCTATCCAATCTTCTTTCATCATGCTGCCAGCTCTTCGTTTAATTCGTTAATAATCTGTTCCATATCATTACCAAACAATTGATACATTCTGCCGCGCCCGCCACGAGCATCAAACGGAGTATAGTCGAGGTCATCCAATTCTATATGGTAAGAGCTCACAATGTGATCCTTAATCATACGGAGCCAATCCATTTGCTCGGGTGCAAAACGGTTGTGCTGACCAGCATTCTGAGAAAAGATCCACTTCTTGAAATTGTCGTCAATGGTCTTATCGTAAGGGCGTAACTCTCTGTCAATGCCACAAACCCGGCGTATCAGCGAGACCAATGCGGTTAGCTCATCTTTCGGACAGTCTCCGGTGGTCTTTTCTATTATAGCAAATGCATCCCAAATGTGGGCCGGGGCAAGTGCCGGTTTTTCAAGCTTTATTTTTTCCATCACTTCTTTGATCATCTTAAAGGTGATTTCCCGTCGATTGTAAGGCTGGTTGTAAAAAATGTTCAACGCCTTTATTTCATCTTTATTGGCTTTGAGGTAGGTGGTAAAATCGGTTATTAGATTTTGTGCAGCATCCACGGATGTTTTATTCCATTCGGCTTTTAGCACCGTATCCAAGTTAATGTGGTCAATGATCTGGTCGTGTTGACGGCGTACCGTATCTATGTATTCGTTCAGTCTACCATTAAAAAGCAGCGAGGCTTCTTTTGCCAATGCCTTTTGTGTATCCTGCCTTGCCTGTTCCTCCATTGCTGGGCTACGGTCTACCGGCGGAGTTTGTTCAATAATCGCTTTTGCCTTTGCTTCTATCACATCAGGATCCCAGGCATCTATCAGCATTTTAGTGAGTTGCTTGAGGGTTCTGCCATTGGTGTATTCCTGGAGCTTTATTGCTTCCGTTTCGGTAAGCTGTTTATCCAACCGTATCAGCCGGTTCGCCAAAGAAAGAAACACATCTTCCTCATTAACTCCCATTGTTACTGCCTGCAAAAGATCTTTTAAAGGCACTGTAGGCTGACGCTCCAAGGGACGACTATCTGTTTTCTTTGATTTAACAGCACCGACTGCATCTACAATCACAAAATGTGTTTTGATATCTGCGGTCTTAGTGACTAGTTGAAGTTTATCTGGCGGAATGGTCCGGGTACCACGTCCTTTCATCTGCTCAAAGTAATTGATGCTTTTTACATCCCGCATAAACAGTAGCACCTCCAGGGGCTTTACATCAGTACCAGTGGCGATCATGTCCACCGTCACAGCAATACGTGGATAATAGTCATTGCGGAATCGGTTCAATACCGACTTTGGATCTTCTTCTATCTTATAGGTCACTTTCTTACAGAAGTCGTTGCTTTCATCAAACTCCTCCCGAACAATTTGAATGATATCATCTGCGTGGCTGTCAGTTTTGGCGAAGATGAGTGTTTTTGGTACTTCGTATTCCCCATTCTCATCAATACGCTTTGGAAAAATATCTTTTCTTAGCGCCTCTTTATATGCTTTGATGATCGTGCGTATTTGGCTGGGGTTTACAACTTTCTTATCAAGGTCATTTTTGTAATACGCGGTGTCTTCGTCTTCCTGCTGCCATCGTTTTGCGCGCGACAGTTTGTCCCGTCGGTCTACAAACCACCCTTTTTCCACCTTTGCTCCTTTTTGAGAAATATGAGTTTCAATCTCATAAACATCATAGGGCACATTTACACCGTCAATCACAGATTCTTCATAGGTGTACTGGCTCACTATATTCTCATTAAAGAAGCCAAAAGTGCGTTTGTCGGGAGTAGCGGTTAACCCAACGAGAAAGGCATCGAAATAGTCGAGTACCTGCTTCCATAAATTATAAATAGAACGGTGGCATTCATCTATGATGATGAAGTCAAACTGCTCAAGCGGTACTTTAGGGTTATACACAACGGGCAATGGCTCTTTTTTATTGAGATGTTGTTGCAGCCAAGACCCATTTTCATTGGGATTCGTTTCATCAGCAAGTTCATCCATTTCTTCGCCTTTGAGAATGGAATACATTCTTTGAATGGTAGAAATGCAAACCTGGCTTTCATTTGCAATGTAAATTGATGTCAACCGCTGAACATTATACAGTTCGGTGAATTTCCTGTTGTCATCCTTTGGCTGATAAGACATGAATTCTTGTTCTGCCTGTTCGCCAAGGTTTTTGGTATCTACAAGAAACAATATCCGTTTAGCTTTGGCAAACTTCAATAACCGGTAGATGAAAGTGGCTGCTGTAAACGTCTTACCAGCGCCCGTAGCCATCTGGATCAATGCACGAGGGCGATTCCCTTTAAACGATTTTTCCAGGTTATTGATGGCAACAATTTGCGCTGGGCGCAAGCCGGTTTCGTCCAACTTAGGAAAATTTGTAAAACGGCCTCGAAGACTTTTTTCTTTTTGGGACCATTCCAACAGCGTTTCTGGACGATGAAAAGAAAATACACTGCGGCCACGCGGTTTTGGATCAGTATAATCTGTAAACCTGGTGAGCACACCTGTACTTTCATAAATATATTTAAGTCCTTCTGTGTTTTTGAAAAATTTGAGGTGAGCGGAGGCATAGTCGGCAGATTGATCTTCTACAACCGTTAATCGGTGTCCATCATCTTCTTTTTTGGCTTCAATTATTCCTAGCGGTTGTTGACCTACGAACAATACATAATCCGCTGGGCCAACACTAGTCTGATATTCTCTGATTGCAATTCCTAAACCGGCACTAAAATCAATTCGTTTCTTAGACTGAACGAGCCAACCCGCATCCATAAGCATGCGATCAATTCGGTCACGGGCTATTTGTTCCGGGTTTTGGTTAGTGGATATTTCAGTCATAGAGTAAGAGGCAAATATGATAACATTTTTTTCAAGAGTTGTCAAGATTTACTTGTCACCAACTGCTTACCATAAGAATGTTCAATTAATGCTTTATAATTCTTTTACAGTGAAATTTGCTAAAAATACATAATTTACAGTATTTACTAACCATTTTACAGTAAACTATGGCCTCAAATCAACCCGCGGGTGCTCAATGGTTAAAAAAATATTTCAATTTACAACATTATAACCTGACACACAGCTCCTTTATAGGTAATAATTCATCCATAGAATTAACATCATCCGGCAACATCGAAGAGACCTATGGCCCTAAATATGCCCCTGCAGAAGCTACAGCGATGCATCACCTGGAATTTTCCTTGAAATACGATGATCTTAACCTCGATTTCCTGCAAGCTGTATTTCGTAATATATCTGGTAAGGAAGTGGAGGAATATATAGAGAAAAGCCCTTCCGGTAAATACACCCGTAGGATCGGCTTTTTATACGAATTTTTGACATTAAAGCAACTACATATTAAAAGGGACATTTCCGGAAACTATATCAATTTGCTAGACTCTGACAGATACGTTACCACTCAAGGTATCAAAGTACCCAGGTGGCGCATAAATAACAACATGCTAGGTGGATTGGAGTTTTGCCCAATAGTTCGCCGGAAAAAGGAATTAAGTGATTTGCTTGCACTGGATATTAAAGATAAGATCAACCGGCTAAAAACCCGTTATTCGCCTGAGATCTTTAGACGAGCTACTCAATACCTATATAAAAAGGAAACTAAATCCTCCTTTGAAATAGAAAAGGAACAACCTAGCGAGGCCAGAATAGGAAGATTTATTAGATTGTTAGAGGAGGCCGGATCAGCTCCACCAGATAAAATGATATCCGGGGCCCGGATGATTCAGTTGCAAAATGCCATTGTTGATCCACGTTTTGCAGCCACGGGATATCGCGACTTTCAAAACTTTGTAGGTCAGACTCTACCTAATTATCAACAGTACATTCATTATATATGCCCGCCACCGGCATATGTGTTGTCCTTAATGACCGGTTTGCAGCAAACAGCTGCGGTAACGAGTGGTATTGATCCGGTAATAAGAGCAGCCTTAATATCTTTTGCTTTTGTATTTATATACCCTTTTGAGGACGGGAATGGCCGCATTCACCGTTTCCTGATACATGATACGCTGGCGCAGGATGAATTGGTTCCTGAAAACATGATCATCCCCATTTCTGCTCATATGCTCAATCATATGAAAGAATATGATACAATTTTGGAGAAATATTCAAAACCCTTGATGCAGAGGATTACCTATACACAAAAAGACAATGAAGGTATTACTGTTACCAACCAGGAAATGGTAGAAGGGTATTATCGGTACCCCGATCTTACGGAGCAGGTGATCTATCTTTTAAAAACAGTCCACGCTACCCTGGATGAAGACATGCCGCAAGAATTATTATTCTTACAACGATACGATGAAGCCAGGTTAGAATTGCAACGGATCGTTGATATGCCAGATAAAGACATTAACTGGATGCTTATTTTCCTTCATCAGAATAATGGTGTTTTCCCAAAAAGGCGACGCGAGCAGTTTTCAAAGCTCTCTGATGCTGAAATTGCCCGCATGCAAGCCGCTTATAGAACAATATTTGAGCTGGATAATAAATAAGGGCCTTACTTCTTTCCCACTCACCAGCTTATTAGATAATAAGCATATAAATAATAAGATACTTTAAGTGTCCCTATCTTAAACTCAAAGCTGTCAGAATCCTTTTTATCTAGGATAAAAACATCAGTTCGGCATATCAACAAAAGTCACTAGGCCTTGTAGTAATTGATTCAGTAACTGTTCACCGAGGAGAGCAAGTAATGATTCAACAAAGTGAAGTCCTTTTATTTAGGACCCTCCTCAAAAAAATCACTAATAAGCCTCAACACCTCATCAAAATTCGTTTCAAGTACCCAATGACTGCCGGCTATAATATGAACCTGAGCATCCGGTAAGTCCCGCTTGTAACAAAAAGCCTCTTCCACATTAAAAAAAGGATCATATTTTCCCCATATAATGAGGGCACGGGGTTGATGAACACGGAAATACTCCTGGAAGGCCGGGTACATTTTCATATGATTCTTATAGTCACAATTCAGTTCATATTGCATATCGATATTACCAGGCCTTTTCATAGAGTTCCAATCAAGTACCCATAATTCAGGACTTATTGTTGGCAGCAATTCATCCGGTACTCCTGCAGTATATTGCCACTTCACGCCTTCCTCACTTAGGAATGCGTAAAGTTTTTTCTTTTTTTCAGGAGTAGGATTTTCCCAATATTCTCTCGTTTCATCCCATATCCGATGAACACCCTCTTCGTATGCATTACCGCTTTGGACAATTATCCCCTCGATCTTTTCAGGATGGTTTACGCATAACCGGAGACCGACAGGAGTTCCATAGTCGTGAAGATAGATGGTGAATGACTTCAAGTTTATCTCATCCGTAAACTTGTTTATATAAGCCGATATATTCCGGAAGGAATATTCAAATTGATCTTTAGGTGGAAAAGCGCTGAATCCAAATCCGGGAAAATCGGGAGCAACCAGGTGAAGCCGGTCCGATAAAGCGGTCATCAGGTTTTTAAACA
>JBCNOR010000224.1:0-7832 GCA_039593785.1 Niabella sp.
ATCGTATACTGGCGCTTCAAATCGGTAGTGCCCGCATGCAGCACCATAAAGGGCATGGTATTATCAATGCCTATTTGGTTCAATTTTGCTGATAAACGAAGCTGTGCCGGCTGGGGTACCTCCAGGATTAGTGCGGTAGACAAGGTTCGGGCTCCTATAGTAGCTACCAGTTTCAGATCGCGGTGAACCTGGTGATGTATGGGACCGAAAGGCTCATCATCGGGTACCCAATTGGTGAGCAATTCGTAAGGATTCTCCCTCGCATAAGCCAAACGCCGCGGGATGCCTGCCATCAGGGCCAGGAGCGCAGAGGGGAGCGCGCTTTGACTAAATACTGTAAAAATAACGGCCAGGTCAAATGCACCTGAGCTAAGCTCTTCGATCACGGGCTTCATATCACCCACGGGGCCGGTCAATTGCACCCACGGAAGGTCAGCAACAATAGTGTCATCTATTTCAGGTATAAAATCTGCTATAGGACTGCCCTGCCGGGATGTAAGCAAAGTAATATGTGCACCGAAATATTCTTTCAGGGCTCTTATTGCCGGTGTGCTCATGAGTATGTCGCCCATATTATCGGGCCTGATGCAAAGGATGCGTTTAATACCGGGATCCGGGTTCATATTTTATTTTTTTCAGGATAATGTCTTCAGCTTCTTCAAACCGCTTTACTGTAAAATCGGGTAACCGCATAACACCAGGCTGCCACTCCGTTTCGCTGCCGTTATTCAACAGGATGGTTTGGCAACCAGCACGGTTTCCCGCTTCTACATCATCCAGTATATCACCAATCATCCATGAATGCTGCAGCGAAATTTTCTGTTCGAACGCAGCCCTTAAAATCAGACCGGGCAAAGGTTTGCGGCAATCACAATGAAAACGGCCATCTGCACCCGGGCTTGCATGGGCGCAATAATAAATACTATCCAGGCCCGGGTTTAACTGCTGATTCATATGCCGGATATAATCGGTAAATGCAGTTGCGCTAAAAAGTCCCATAGCAATTCCGGGCTGGTTACTTACCAGTATCAACCGGAAACCCGCATTCTTCATGGCCTTTAAAAAAGAAGCAACACCCGGTGTAAACTCCAGTAGTTGCGGGTCTACATTATAAGGCACATCGCGTATCAATGTACCGTCTTTATCGATAAATATAGCCGGGCTCATGTGTATGGGGAAATGAGGTCAACTCTTAAGTAAAGGAATACCGGCATATTGAACCGGCAGGTTTTGAACGGGATAAGGAGCTGCTGTAGTAGCGGGTGCGCATTTCAAACCGTACATTAACAACATTTCCTGCGCGATGCGCTTCCAGGTAAACTTTGATTTCACTCTTTCCAATCCATTTTCTCCCATTTTATCCAACAGGTGGGCATTATTGCTGAGGTATTCAAAGCATTCAGCCAATTCCTGCGGTTGCTCGGGGTTGACCAGCAACCCGGTTTCCCGATCTTTTACACTAAACTGTATCCCTCCCACTCTCGAACCTATCACGGGCGTTTTACAAGCCATGGCTTCGAGCGGTGTAATACCAAAAGGCTCGTACCAGGGCGTGGATACAAATACATCTGCAGCCGAGTAATAATATTTCAACTCCATTTGCTCCTGCTGTCCCACAAAACTTACTATATCATTTATCTGCAGGTCTTCACAAAGTTTTTTAAGACGCAGGTGCTCTGCATCATTGGCAGCTGTACCTCCAACAATTACTAAATGGCATTTGATCCCTTTTTTAACTGTTATGGCTGTTGCCCGTATTACATTTTCAATACCCTTCCTGGGCACCATCCGTCCCAACTGCAGTATTACAAAGTCATCGGCCGGTATATGCAGGCGCGTACGTGAGGATTTTTTACCGGTATTGAAGAACGTTTTCATATTCACACCACAAGGTATAATCGTGATCTTGCCAGCCGGCGCATCATAGTGCTCGAGCAGATCCTGGCGGTCTTGCGGGCATTCGGCCACAATTGCATCAGCCAGGTTAATGGCACGCTGTTCGATTTGAATACGTTCCGGTGGGAAAAGGTCGTTATCACCCTGGTGCAGCCTGCGTACTTTTCCCAAAGCATGAAAAGTAATAACGTAAGGTATAGCCATTCTTTCCTTAACACGCATGGCTACATAGGCGCTGATAAAGAAGTTGGCATGCACCAAATCGTACCGGATACCATATATCTTCATAAAAGTGATCATATTTTCAGCAAATGCCTCCCTGTAAGGCACCAGCTGCTCTTTTGGAATACATTTTTTCGGGCCGGCTTTTATGTGGATCAGGCGGATATTTTTGCTCAGCTTCAGCACCTGTGGCAAGGCAATATTTTCCCACCGGGTATAAATATCAACGTTGCAGCCCTGCGCAGCTAATTCTATCGCGAGTTCCTTTACATAAATATTCTGTCCGCCATTGTCAATACTCCCGGGGGCCGCTAACGGAGAGGCATGATCGCTTATTAATGCAATACACTTATTCATAATCTTACTTTTTAATTATAGTACAAGGTTTAGAGTTTGTTTTTTTGATGCCAGCACCTGCTCAAAAGCATGCTGCCACCTTTGGGAGAACTGTTGTATATTCCATAATTCCATAGCGGTTTCCTGTCCCGCTCTTCCCATTCTTTTAGCTTTTAGCCGGTCTTTTAATAAGCCTTTCATATTATCTATCAGTATATCTATATCAGTATGTATCCACCCGTTTACACCATTATTAATAGCTGTTACCAACTCTGTAGTAGCCAGCCCAACCACCGGCACACCCGCCATCATCGCTTCACATACCGCCAATGCAAGGCTGGTATGCCTTACCGGGTGAAACAGAAAACGATACTGGGCTCTTACTTCGGGTAACCGGGGATGCAGCACTTCCCCGATACCGTGTCCTTCATTTCCCATACCCGCCAGGTCCAGCGGGATCGTCCGGTTTACCTTGCGGAATATATCCCACCCCAATACACGGCCCCGGTGAGGCAGGTGATTAATAGCCACCAATCCTTTTGCATAATTGCCGCTGTAAGAAACCTTACCAGCTGTTACCCCATGAGGGATCACTATAGTGGGGGTTTGTCCGTTATCCCACATGAGCCGGTTAAAATGGGTTACATGCACCAGCAGTATGTCAGGATCATTTACATAATGCTTTGTAGTAGCAGCGGTACCATGGGGTGTATTGTGCTCCAGGTATATTTTGGGTACATTACGTTGTTTAACTGTAAGCACCTCGAATTGATCTTTTTGATAATTTTTAAAGGACTGAAATAATAGCACATCGAAGTGCAGGTCTTTCAGTTCATCCACATGCACTTCATGCACATTGTTTCCAAAAGGGAATGTATTACCACGCCCGTAATAACCTTCACTACGAGCCTCGTTCACGGGTATAAAAATTTCAAAGGGCCCCTGTGACAAATAATACAGGTAACTTCCATGTACATGCCAGGTAAAAACCCGGATCTTATTTTGAGGTAGGATCATCATGGTTGAAGCGGTGTCAAATATGAAGCCATCTGCTTTTAAAGCGGACTGAAGCGGTTCCCGTAAAGATTATGTGGCCGTTTTTCCAAATGCTGTGGTATCTTGTCTACAAAGCCTGTTTGTTGATTGCAGCTATATACTCCTGGTTTTTTAGCGGACATAAAAAAAGGTTCTGTTAAGAACCTTAAAGTATTACTGATGCCTGCCGCGTTTATTAATCAGAACCCTGGGTTTTGACAATCTTGTTATAAATTCCGAATAACAAAAATGAAGTGGCCCATTGCCCGATAAATAAAGCCCTGTGATTTTGTTTAAGCACCTTAAATGCCAGCGAAGTTGCCATTGCTGCTACAGAAGCCCATAAATAGGCGTCGGAGGGCAGCTTTGCCGTTTGATTTTCTATAGCTTCTGCTACTTTTCCTTCAGAATGATCAGACATAATGTTGAATTTTAAATGAGGAATGATGATTTGATTTTCTTTATTACAAGACATTCAACAGGCACCAATTTAATGCCACGGCCTGGAGTTGTTGTTTTTGCCTTAACCAATTAAAGCCATTGAACTTTTACTGTATTGCTATATTAAAGCAGCTTACTGCTTATGAAGCTATTAGATAAGAAACAACCTAACAGAAAAGAAACAAGTACATCCCCCACAGCATTACTATCATTGCAGTAGTAAGCGCATATGCCGCTACATAGTGAGTAACACGTACCCCAGGGCGCCGGTTAACGGGCAGCCCTTTGCCTTCAACATATGATGGCTGAAGAAATATTCTTTTTTATCCTGGTGCGCTCTTTAATACCTTTGAAGCATTGATGATTAAAAAAAGGGACCGTGCGCAAAAGTTACTTAAGAAAATATCACAGCTTTTTAAAATTCAAAAGAGACTTTACAAGATACAGCCTTCGCAAAGTAAGAAGCTATGAAGTAATTCTATTCTGGCTTAAGAGCCGTATGAACCGTACCCAGTTCCTTATTCTTTCGGGGATGCTGGTGGGATGTACAGCAGGCCTGGCGGGTGTTGCATTGAAGTCACTGGTACATTATATTCATTATTTTATCAGTCATAAAATACATTTCGAATACCAGGTATTATTTTATATCATTTTTCCATTTCTTGGCATTGTGCTTACCACGGCCATTGTACTTACTTTTTTTAAGGGCCAGGACCGTAAAGGCATTGGCGCTATTCTTTATGAAATTGCGCAGAACTCGAGTATTGTTTCGTCGGTAAAAATGTATTCGCAGGTAGTGCAAAGCGCTGTCACTGTTGGACTTGGCGGGTCGGCAGGTCTGGAAAGCCCGATTGCGGTTACGGGCTCTGCCATTGGCTCTAACTTTGCACAAACTTATAAACTCAATTATAAGGAACGAACGCTGTTGCTTGCTGCCGGGGCAACTGCCGGTATTGCTTCTGCTTTTAATGCACCTATTGCAGGCATCATGTTTGCGTTTGAAATACTTTTAACCGGTGTGGTATTCTCAGATTTTGTACCCCTGGTTGTGGCGGCTATTTGCGGTAGCCTGGTTTCCAAAGTGCTGTTGCAGGAAGATGTGCTTTTTCGTTTCCATACCCGCGAACCCTTCAATTATCATAATACCCCTTTTTACCTGGTGCTGGGCCTGCTTACGGCTCTTTACGCCCGGTATTTTGTTGTGGTGGCCCGGAAAGTAGAGCATTTTATTGAGCGGCTTCATTTATCAAAAATGAGAAGAGCCATGCTGGGTGGAACCGTACTGTCTATCCTTTGCGTAGCCTTGCCGCCCCTGTTTGGTGAAGGATATGATGCCATCAAATCATTTACCAACGGCCATGTTGAGTTTGTCGTTCACAACAGCTTCTTCAGGTATTTCGAGCTCAAAGACTGGACGGTTATTATTTTCCTTGCATTGATTTGCTTACTGAAAGCATTTGCCACGCCCATTACCATTTTTAGTGGTGGCAATGGAGGTAATTTTGCACCATCACTTTTTGCCGGCGGTACGCTGGGCTATCTTTTCGCCCAGGTTTGCAAACTGATTGGCCTGAGTGATGTGCCCGAAACCAACCTGGTGTTAGCGGGCATGGCCGGTGTTATGAGCGGCGCCTTATACGCTCCCCTTACTGCTATCTTCCTGATTGCGGAATCCAGCTTCGGTTATGACCTGTTTATTCCTTTAATGATCGTTTCGGTGATCTCCTTCCTGGTGGCCAAAAGATTCTCACCTGTCTCCCCGGATCTGAAAAAACTCGCCGACGAAGGAAAGATCTTTACCCGCGAGCATGATAAAAATCTCATCACAAGGCTGCAGGTAGCTGATGTAATAGATGCTAATCCTCAGATCATTTCTTTAGATGCTTCCATCAGCCAATTATTAAGTATGGTTAAAACAGGAAGTAAAAATGTATTTGCCATTGTTGATGACAAGCAGAAGTTTACCGGGATGCTGACCCTGGATGACCTGAAGCCGGTTATTTTTCGAAAGACCCCGAATCGTACAGTATTGCCAACATCATGAAAGAACCGCCGGCCCTGATACAGGAAGGCGAAGATATGGTAGAAGTGGTACAGAAATTTGATCAAACGGATGCCTGGCACTTGCCGGTATTGAATCCTGACGGCAAATTCATTGGGTTTATCTCCAAACCTACTATTCTTATCAAATACCGGAAGCAACTGCAAACCTATTCTGATTAAGGCAGGTGTCGCCGGCATCAATACAATAAGCTTACTTCCTGGTGAATAGTTTCTCGATCTCTTTACCGAGCCCCTGTATATCCACAGATCCGTCCAGGATAGGATTATGAGCACCGGCAAAAAAATCATCCTGCACCTCTGCTTTTTTTTGCGAAGGATAGATCAGTAAAAAATTATTTTGCCTGAAATATTTATCCAGGTAAGAAAAGATCTTATCCATATGGGGATTATGTGAAACACCCTCTTTACGACTGAGCACAAATGTGAGCAGGTCATTGGTCCCCACCTCCCTGCTTAAAACCAGCAGATCTTCCCAGCGGGTAAATTCAGAAAAGCTATAGCTGATAGGATTTAATTCATTAAGTGTTTTAAAAACAGGCTCCAGCTCCCTTGCCGCAAAAAATTTCACACCGCCTCCGCAATTTTTCGCCAACGTCCACAGATTTGAAAGCCAATAATAAAACCCGCTTTCTTTTTCGGCATGAGGCGGTATCACCAGTATATTCTTATTAATAGTTGAAATTGGTTGTACGGGGTTATACACGTAAGTAGTGATCAGCTCATTGGTTAATATGCCATTGATCAAATGAAAACTTTTGTCTGAGCTGTAAGGCCTGGTACTATAGCCCATAATCAGGTCGGTGATCTTCTTTGCCTTCACTTCACCGCTAATACCATTTATTATAGTGTCATAACGAATCACTTCTTCAATTTGAATATCGGCAGATGCGCCTGTTTGCGTAGCCAGGTGCAGCATTTTCCTGGCATTTTTATCTGACTCATCCGGTGCTTCCTGCTTGTTGATAATATTGAGCGCATACATTTTATCATGTGGGTTATGCCTTCTTATATTCAAAGCCAATTGCACCAACTGCTCGGTTTTGGAAAGTGTGTTGACTGCTATCAGAACGTTCATACCATCAATCTCTGTGGCATCCTCGTGATCTTTACCAGCTTCCGTTTCGCCTGCCAATTGCCTGCCGCCTTTTTGGGTAACGAATGAAGCGAGCGTACAGGTGATCAATATAACTAATATAGACCCATTTAATACATCTTCGTTTAGCAACCTTATGGGTACGCCGTCGGGAGTTTCTGATATAACAATATTATACCCCACCATTACTGCTGCCAGTGTAGCTGCTGCCTGCGCCACACTTAGTCCAAAAATAACCCGTAGCTGGCTGCTGCTCATTTTAAAGGTTTTGGTAGTGGCCCATGCAGCCAGCCATTTGGCGGCAATCACACCAAGGGTAAGTACGGCAGCAACCTTTAATGTTCCGATACTTTTAACAAACACGCTGAAGTCTATCAACATACCTACACTGATGAGGAAGAATGGTATAAACAGGGCATTGCCCACGAATTCAACCCGGTTCATTAAAGGAGAGGTATGCGGTATCAATCTGTTTAAGGCCAGGCCGGCTAAAAATGCGCCGATGATGCCCTCCACCCCGGCCAACTCAGCAAGCACCGCACCGAGATATACCATTACCATCACAAAAATAAACTGTGATATTTTATCGCTGACCACTTTAAAAAACCAACGGGCTATTAAAGGGAATACCAATAACACAATGAGACCAAATGCCAGTATTGACAAGCTCAGGCGGACCCAGAATGCCGTGCCTACATCTCCTTTTGTCATCCCTACAATAGCGGCCAATACCAATAACGCCAGC